>JBLFXD010000253.1:0-8484 GCA_047611045.1 Planctomycetaceae bacterium
GTAGCGTTCCATCACTTCCCCGTCATAATTTCCATCGATACATCCCCAAAACATCCGGATAACCGAAACCTCTCTTTTCGGGAAGTTATTCTCGACACGTTCCTAAGCTAAGCTTCTGGCGGAAACTCCGCTGGCAACACGGACTCAGCAGGAACTTCGACCTGCAACTGCAAAACTGCGAGCTTTCAGCGGAACTGGAATCTCGCCGCGTTATTTGAACTCACGATGGAGGCTTCGACGATGCAGCGACCTGCCTGGATTTCTCTTTTCGGCCTGATAGTGGTCCTACTGACCGTGGGATTTGCTTCGCTCGGATTCGCCGACGAAGACACCAAGGAAACCGCAGAACCAAAGCCGGCCACAACCGGAAAATCGACGAAAAAGCCAGCGACTCACGCCGTCAAGGCGGAGCGGTTGCTGATCGAGCTGAAGTTGTCGGGGACGTTTGAGAGTGCTCGTGCCGTCGAGATCGCTCTTCGACCGAAGTCGTGGAGCAAGCTTGAAGTGAAACAGGCGGTCGCTCATGGAGAGTCCGTCAAGAAGGGTGACAGGCTGGTCGAGCTTGACCTCGAAGAACTCGCGCGATCGATCAAGTCTGCCGAGCAGGCTCTGGCCATCGGAAAGCTGGGGTTGGATGAGGCCCGCGTCAATCTGGAAGCTCAACGCAAAACGACGCCGATCGAACTGGAAGCGGCCAACAGGGATGCGAAGAACGCCAATGACGATCTGAAATACTTTCTGGAGGTCGACAAAGCGCAGTCCATCAAGTCGGCAGAACGGTCGCTCAAGAGTTCGCAATACTCTTTGGAATACGCGACGGAAGAACTCAATCAACTCCGCCAGATGTACAAGGCCGACGACCTGACTGAGGAGACTGAGGAGATCATCCTCAAACGAGCAGAACGATCGGTCGAATCAGCAGCCTTCTCACTGGAGTTCGCCAAACTGCGAACTGCAAGAACGTTGAATACGACAATCCCTCGACAGGAAGTCACGCTGGTCGAATCAACGAAGCGGCAATCATTCAATCTCGCCCGAACAGTCACGACGACCGAGGCTGCGCTCAAGAAGGCGGAGATCGGACTGGAGAAACTGCAGATTGAACATGCTCTGGCGACAGAGAAACTCGCAGAACGGAAATCCGACTTGAAGACGCTCTCGCAGGTCAATTCTCCGATTGACGGCTTCGTCTATTTTGGTCGTGTGCAGAATGGCAAGTGGAGCGGCGTTGGGACCTTTGAAGCAGCTTTGCAACCCGGTGGAGCCCTCACGCCTAAGAAAGTATTCATGACGATCGTTTCTCCGGACGTTAAGCGAGTGCGAGCGTCAGTCGGCGAGAAGGACCTGTTTCAAGTCCGCCAGGGAGTGACTGGAAAGGGATCGGCAACCGCGTTTCCTGATTCGAAGTTCGAACTCAAGGTCAGCTCAGTCGGGAGAATCCCGTCAGCGCCGGGCCAGTTCGACTGCGTGATCGATCTGGCGGATGGATCAAAGACTTCAGCCGTGGCCGGCATGAGCTGCCAGGTTTCTCTTGTTACGTATGACCAGCCGCTTGCTCTCTGCGTGCCTGCCGCGTCAGTATTTTCAGACGCTGGCGAAGAAGAGGAGTATGTCTTTGTCGCGAAGGATGACGGGCACGCCAGACAGGTCGTCAAGACGGGCCGCAAGCACGACGACCGTGTCGAGATCGTCGAAGGCCTGAAAGCTGGCGACGAAATCCTCGTCAAGAAAACCGAGGGGCTGTGACATGCGCCGCCTTCTCATCACCCTGCTGGTTTCGTTCAGTCTGAATCAGGTCGGCCTGACTGAAGACGGAACTTCGACTGGGCCCGCGCCAAAGGTCAGGACTCCGCGCGTCGAGCCGATCGCGGCCACCGATCCAGCCGTTCTCGAAGCATCGATCAAACGAGGCGTCGATTTCCTGGTCGGCTACCAGAATGACGACGGTTCCTGGGGTAACCCGACTCGAACGAAGGGGCTCAACATTTACGCGCCGGTCCCCGGTGCCCATCACGCGTTTCGCACCGCGACAACGGCGATGTGCATCATGGCTCTGATTGAATCCGGCAGCGAAACGCCTGAGGTCAAGCAGTCTCTGGACAGAGCCGAGCAGTGGCTGTTGACATACCTGCCGCGACTCCGTCGCGCAACGCCGACAGCGATCTATAACGTCTGGGGACATGCCTATTCGATACAGGCTCTTGTCAGAATGCACCGTCGACACGACGACGCGTCGTTCCGCGAACGACTCGTCGAACTCATGAAGCAGCAGTTCGACCTGCTCGACCGTTACGAGTCCGTCGACGGCGGCTGGGGTTATTACGACTTTCGGCTGGGCACGAAAAAGCCGGCCAGCAGCTCGATCAGCTTCGTCAATGCGACGGTGCTGGTCGCCTTTAACGAGGCAAAATCGATCGGAGTCGAACCGCCACAAAAGAACGTCAAAAGGGCAATCGCCGCACTCATTCGGCAACGGAAGTCCGACTTCTCCTACCTCTACGGCGAGTATCTCAAAGATCGCCCGATGCGCGGCATCAATCGCCCTGGCGGCAGCCTCGGCCGCTCGCAAGCCTGCAACATTGCATTACGCGTTTGGGGCGATAAGAAAATCACCGACGACGTTCTGGATACGTGGCTGCATCGCCTGTTCGCTCGAAACGGGTGGCTGAGTATTGGTCGAAAAAGGCCGATTCCCCATGAATCATGGTTTCAGGTCGCCGGATACTTCTATTACTACGGCCACTACTACGCGGCGCTGTGCATTGAAGATCTGCCCGTAGAAAGTCGCGGCCTGTTTCAGGCACACATGGCCGAAACGATTATTCCCAAGCAGGAGAAAGACGGTTCGTGGTGGGACTACCCGCTGTACGACTACCACCAGCCCTACGGAACCGCCTTCGCCCTGATGACGCTTGTCCGATGTCGTTCGGCAACGAAGTAATCAGCAGCGTGGACTAATCCTCGAAACCCAATGCGAAATCGAACGTCTGATCGTCATCGGAAATCCTCCCGAATAACGACCACCGGACTGGCTTGCCGGCACTCCTTTTTTTAAATAACACTCTGAATCGGCAGCAGAAGCAGCTCACTTGGAAATTTGTTTCGGACCCGTTGGTTTTGCCCCCGGAGCTTGCGGATGTTGCTCGGAGTGGTGATAAGCCGTTGGATGGCTCACAAGGTGGATTACGACAGAAAGATGATGGAAAGGCACGATGCACGCGGATATTCAACAGACGAAAGATCGGGTGGCTGAGCAGGCTGACCTGATTCATCGGTTAAATGCTGAGCTGGGTAAGGCGATCATTGGGCAGGAGGAAATGATCTCGCGGTTGCTGATCGGGTTGCTGACTGGCGGGCATGTTCTGCTGGAAGGTGTGCCGGGGTTGGCCAAGACGACCGCGATTACGGCACTGTCAAAAGCGCTCTCAGTCGGGTTTCAGCGGATACAGTTTACGCCCGACCTGCTGCCGGCCGACCTCGTCGGGACGATGATTTATGCTCCGGCGGATGGCTCGTTCAAGACGCGGAAGGGGCCGATCTTTTCGAACCTGATTCTGGCCGACGAAATCAACCGCGCGCCGTCGAAGGTTCAGTCAGCTCTTCTGGAAGCCATGCAGGAGCGGCAGGTCACGATCGGCGACGAGACGTTCCCGCTGGAGAAGCCGTTTCTGGTCCTGGCAACTCAGAATCCGATCGAGCAGGAAGGGACGTATCCGCTGCCCGAAGCCCAGGTCGACCGCTTCATGCTCAAGGTAAAGATCACGTATCCGAAGCCGGAGGAAGAACGCAAGGTTCTCGACATGGCATTGGACGAGTCGACGCGTCCCGTTCAGAAAGTTCTGACGCCACAGGACATCTTTGCGATGCAGGACGTCGTTCGGATGATCTACATCGACGACCAGGTGAAGGACTACATCGTGTCCGTCGTGCGAGCGACTCGCGAACCGGCAGAGTTCAAACTGGCAAAGGTTGCTCCCCTGATCGACTTCGGCGCGTCGCCGCGTGCAACGATCTTCCTGGGAATCGGAGCTCGAGCGAACGCCTTCCTGAACGGTCGCGCTTACGTGACGCCTCAGGATGTGAAGGACGTCGCCTACGACATCCTTCGTCACCGAGTCGTGCTGACGTACGAAGCGGAAGCCGAAGAAATGACCAGCGAAGACATCATCCGGGAAATCCTCGCCACCGTACCGGTGCCTTAAACGCTGCCGGAATTCTGGAACGCTAATCTTCGCTGATAAACACTAATTGTCAGAATGAGGCTTCCGCCGACTCAATAATTCTCGGCTCGTTTCATTCTGCACAGGGGCCAACCCTCACGCCTGAATTAGCGTAAATTAGTGCTGATTAGTGTTCCCCAAGTCTGCTTGTCCAGAATGCGTTAACTGAAACCATGCCAGAAGTTGCCGACATCATTCGAAAAGTGCAGCGGATTCAGATCGTTGCGAACAGGTCAGTCAACGATCTGCTCGCCGGTCAGTATCGCAGTACGTTTCGTGGGCGCGGCATGGAATTCGACGAGGTCCGCGAATACCAGCCCGGCGACGAGATTCGCACGATCGACTGGAACGTGACCGCTCGAACCGGCACGCCATTCATCAAACGGTACTGCGAAGAACGAGAGCTGACGGTGATGTTTCTGCTCGATGTGTCGGCTTCCGGAGCGTTCGGGACAGGCGACCAGTCGAAGCTCGACGTCATGGTGGAGATGGTCGCGTTGCTGCTGTTTTCGGCATTGAAGAACAACGACAAAGTTGGGCTGCTGTTGTTTGCTGACGATGTGCAGAGTTTCTTCCCGCCAAGGAAAGGGAAGTCGAACGTCCTGCGTCTGATTCGTGAGATGGTGGCTGCGGAACCGGTTCAGCGCGAAACGAGTCTGGATGCGGCTCTCGAGTTTCTGAATCGAGTCCAGAAACGCCGCAGCGTCGTTTTCCTGATCAGCGATTTCCAGACAGAAGCGTCGCGACAGGCGCTGGCTGTTACGAATGGTCGTCACGATCTCGTCGGAATTACTGTTTCGGATCCGCGCGAGCGCGAGCTGCCCGACGTCGGCTTCATCAACTTCCGAGATGCGGAAACTGGTGAGATCGTTGAAGTGGATACTCGGCATCCTCAAGTGCGGGAGCTGTTTCAACGTCAAGCCGCTCATCGCGCCGACGTCGTTTCTCAGGGGCTTCGTCGAGCGGGTGTCGACGAGCTGACTATCAGTACGCAGGTTCCGTACGCGACGAGCCTCCGCCGCTTTTTCGATAATCGAGAAAGACGGAACCGGTGATGCCAGAGATTCTTCATCGCGAATGCCTCGCTTGTCGGCAACTCACGCGACACACGCCTGCAAAGTCACCTCTCCCCCTTGGGGGAGAGGTCGCGGTCTCAGCCGCGGGTGAGGGGGCACGTGCTGTGGTCTTGGTTGCGTTGGCCGTCCTGATCGCGGGCTGCGACTCACAGAACACACCCGCTGATGCCGACTCTGTCAGGACTGAAAACTCTGTTGTGAAAACGGAAGTTGAACGCGGGCCGGTGAAGTTCACGCTGGAAGTATTTCCGAAAGAGCCGCGACTGTCGGACGAGCCAACGCTCACACTCACGATTCGGTCGGAAGCCGGCGTGCGAGTTGAGAAGCCGCCGTTCGGTCAGGCGATGGGCGATTTCGTGATTCGTGACTTCCACGAGCCGGTTCCCGATGTTGACGACGGTGCGGATGTCCTTCAGCAGGTTTACACGCTCGAGCCGACTCGCGCTGGCAAGCTGACCATTGCTCCGATTGCCATCCGTTTTCATGACGAGCGTGCCAACGGCGACCAGCAGGAGCACACGATTGAATCGGAAGCTCTGACGGTAGAGGTCAGTTCGATCTTTGGTGAGGACGTTCCTTCGCTGGCCGATCTTCGGCCGGCCGCGGATCCCGTGGAGTTGCCGATCAATTATGTCACGAACTGGTTGTGGATTGGGACGGTCGCCGGAGCGTTGGTCGCCGCCGCGATGGTTGTGTGGCGGATTCGCCGAGGCCGGGCCGTCAGCGAACGGCAGCTTACTCCTCAGGAATTGGCGCAGCGGGAACTTGGTCGGATCGTCGAAGACAAACTGGCCGAGTCTGACGTGAAGGCCTTCTACGTTGAGCTGACGGCCGTCGTGCGACGGTACATTGAACGTTCGACCGGAGTGAATGCCCCGGAGCTGACGACCGAAGAGTTTCTCCGGCAGATCGTTGACGACGCAATCTTTGCCGACGAAGAACAGCTTCGCCTGAAAGGTTTTCTGGAAGCCGCAGACCTCGTGAAGTTTGCGGCCTTTGAGCCGGACGCATCGGATATTGAGTCAAGTATCGAACGGGCCAGGATGTTCATCCAGCTTCAGCGTGAAACCTCGCCGGAGGTGGCCGCATGAATTCGTTCCGGTTTCAGGATCCACTTTGGTTGCTGCTGCTGATTCCGGTGATCGGCTTTGGTCTGCTGTCGATGCGTCGTGAACGACGATCGGCGGTGCTGTACTCGAACGTCGAATTGCTCAAGGGGTTGCCGGTTTCGTTGGCACAGCGGTGCAAGCGACTCCTGCCGTGGCTGAAAATTGGCGGCATGACGTTGATCGTGCTCGCTCTCGCGCGGCCACAGTTTGGGCGGGAAGAATTCCGAGTTCGCACAGAAGGCATCGCTATTGAAATGTGCATCGACCGGTCCGGCTCGATGAGGGCATTGGACTTTCCGGTGGATGGCGAACGAGTCAACCGGCTCGCGGCTGTGAAACGCGTCTTCCGACAGTTCGTCGCCGGCGAGGGTGATTTCGATGGTCGACCGAATGATTTGATCGGGCTTGTCGTGTTTGGTGGTTTCGCTGATGCGAAGTGTCCGCCGACACTCGACCACGGAGCGTTGCTCGACATTCTCGATACGGTCGAGATTCCCGAACCGGTCGTCGACAGGCAGGGACGCATCATCAACGAACAGCTTTGGCAGGAAGAACAACAGACCGCGATCGGTGACGCGATCGCCGTGGGTGTCGATCGACTGAAAGATCTCAAGTCGAAAAGCCGAGTGATCGTCTTGCTGTCGGATGGCGAGAGCACCGCCGGCGTTGTTCAACCGGAAGAAGCGGCGGCCGCGGCGGCAGAGTTCGGTATCCGTATTTATTCGATCGGCGTCGGAACAACGGGCATGGCCCCGTACCCGACGACCGACGCATTCGGTCGAGAAGTCTTGAGGGCACAGCCGGTGAGGCTCGACGAAGAAACGCTGAAGATGCTGTCCGAGAAGACGGGTGGGCGATACTTCAACGCTCAGGATACGAAAGCGTTGACTGACGTTTATGCCGAGATCGACCGACTTGAGAAAACGGAGATCGAAGGACGTCTTTACACGGAATACCGAGAGATATTTCAATCGTTGATGTTGCCGGGACTGGCCTGTGTCGTTCTGCAGGTCATGCTGACGGCGACGCGGTTTCGCGGACTGCCCTGACGTAAGAGGGATTGCTTTTTATATATGGTTTGGGAAACGCCCACATTTCTGTTCGCGCTCTGGCTGGCGCCGCTGATCGGCGGCCTGTTCGTGTACGCTCATCGGAAACGGAAAGCGACGGCGGCGACGTTCGCAGAGGCTGCGATGGTTGAACGGTTGATGCCGCCGTTCGAGTCTGGTCGTGTCTGGGGTAAGACGATCGTCATGACTCTGGCGGTCGCGTTTCTGATTGTGGCGTGTGCGCGGCCTCGTTTCGGAGTCTTCTTTGAGGATGTCTCTGGTCGCGGTGTCGATCTTTTCGTGTTGCTGGATGTGTCGCGGTCGATGCTGGCCGAGGACGTCGCGCCGAACCGTCTGGAGCGGGCAAAGTCGGACGTTGTTGATTTGCTGCAGAAACTCGAAGGTGATCGGGTTGGCTTGATCGCTTTCGCGGGGGCGCCGGTCGAGCTGGTTCCGCTGACGACTGACCACGGATTCTTCCGAATGGTCCTGGACGATGTCGATCCAGACAGTGCGCCTCGCGGTGGCAGCCTGATTGGAGACGCCATTCGCAAGGCGATGGAGGCAATGGAAGAACGGCAGGATCGCGACCAAGTAATCGTATTAATCACGGACGGCGAGGACCACGATTCGTTTCCGGCCGAAGCCGCTCAGCAGGCCGCGGACCGGAATATTCGGATCATCAGCGTTGGCCTTGGTGATACGGGCGAAGGGGCTCGGATTCCGAAGCGGGCCGAGGATGGCAGTCTTGTTTTTACGAAGCACGATGGCCAGGAAGTCTGGTCAAAAATGGACGAGTCATTGTTGAAAGAGATCGCTCTCGCGACGTCCGGGGCTTACGTTCCTGCCAGAACCACGGCGTACGATCTCGGTCTGATTTACGATGAACACCTGGCAAAGCTGACTCGCGGCGAGTTTCAGTCTGAGAAGAGAAAACGGTACCGCGAGCAGTTTCAATTGTTCGGTGGGATCGGACTGGCACTTCTTTTGATCGAGATGTTGATTCCTCGCTTTGGCGGTCAAAGACGGC
>JBLFXD010000254.1:0-8444 GCA_047611045.1 Planctomycetaceae bacterium
CTGCTTTCGACTTCTTCGCGCCGTCTAATCGGCCTTCAGATATCCGACGCCCAGATCGCGTGGTAGCGGCGTCACCTGATTGGCGGCTCCCCATGTGTCCCACGCCGCTGCCATCCTCTTCACGCGTCGTGGATGCTTCTTCGCGAGATCGTTCATCTCAATCCGATCCACGTCGAAGTCGTACAGCTCCCACGGTTCATCATCCAGCGCGACCAGCTTCCACCGACCGTGTCGAACAGCTCGATTGCCCTGGTGCTCGAAAAACAGCATCCGTTCTTCGCCACCGTCGTTGATCTGTTCGATCAAATTTTCCCCCGGCAATGAGAGCTTGCCTTCGTACTTTGCACCGCCAACTGACACGGCGGTCGGCAACAGATCGATGATGTGAGCAGGCGAATGATTGATCGACCCAGCCTTGGCCTTTAACCCGACAGGCCAGTGCACGATCCCCGGCGAGGCGATGCCACCTTCGTGGTTAAAGTGCTTGTAGAGCCGCCACGGGGTATTTGAAGAATTCGCCCATCCCGACCCGACGCTATGAAATGTTCCCGGTTTGCCCATCTCGTCGAGCATCTCGCCTTTGTGCAGAATGTTCTGATTGCTCGACACGATGTCGAAGCCGAATGGATCCCACTCGAAACATGCGCCATTGTCAGACGTGAAGACGATCAGCGTATTCTCAAACTCGCCGGCTGATCTCAAATCTGCGACGACTCGACCAAGTTGCTGATCCAGTCGATCGATCATCGCTGCATAAATCGCCATCCGCCTGGCGAGATCGAGTCGACGATCTTCTGGCAGCGTTTCCCAGGCCGGATTCACGCCAATCTTCGTCTCGCCATAATTCCGCCAGTGCGAACGCTTACTCAACTGAGTGTGTTCCGGAACGACTCCCAGCTGCTTCATCCGGGCCAGCCGCTCCGCTCGCAGCTTGTCCCAGCCGCCGTGGTATCGATCTTTGTACTTCGCGATCTCGTCCTGCGGCGCGTGCAAGGGGAAATGCGGAGCGTTGTACGCGAGGTACAGAAACCACGGCTTGCCGGATGCTCGACGAGCCAGTTTCAGAAAATCAAGAGCGTGATCGGTCACTGCATCCGTCGCGTAGAATTCTCCGTCGGCGTACCGCCGAGCCTTGCGTCCGTCGGGCGTTCGCACGAGATGATCCTGATCAAAGAACCGCTTCGCGCTGACCAGCGTCCCATAGAACTCTTCAAAACCGTGTCGAGTCGGATCAGGCGTCCCGAGATGCCACTTCCCCGACATGAACGATCGGTACCCCGCCCCGCGCAGCACCTGAGCAATCGTCAAAGCATCGCCTGAAACGACTCCTCGATACCCCGGTTGCCCGAGATCGTTTGTCGTCATGTGGCCCAGCCCGACTCGATGCGGGTACTGGCCCGTCAGAATCGCGGCGCGCGACGGACAACAACGGCCCGTATTGTAAAACTGAGTAAGTCGCACGCCGCCGGCCGCCAGCGAATCAAGCACCGGCGTGTTGATCTCGCCGCCGTAGCAACCCAGATCGCTGAAGCCGAGATCGTCGGCAACCACGTATAGAATGTTCGGCTGGTCAGTTGCCAGGACGAAAGACGTCGAGAACAGGCTACACAACACAAGGATCGAGCGAACGTTGTACATGGGCACCAATCGGATGATGACTGAGTGGCTGTTCGATATTTCTGAAGGCGTCAAGGGCGATCAGAATTCTATAGAACACAGTCGTCAGGTGCATTCACAGCGTCGCGCACGTCCGCACGAGGCTACTCAATCGCACATCCATCGATCGCGATTCACGCTCCACGGTCGTTCAACCGAGGTCATCACTCATTCGATTCGTCCGTCGGCCGACTCGCTTTACGGATTGCCGTTCGGGAAGTGCGACGTGCGACGCTGCCAGGCATTCTGAGTCAGGTGGTCCCAGCCGAGTGCTTCGTAAATCTTGCGGCGTTTTTCGAGGTACCAGTAGTTGGGAGCCGCATCGCCGCTGTACTTGTTGAGCCACTTGAGTGACTCACCGAGATGCTGCTTGCGGGCTTCGCGCCGAATGTGCAGCAGGAAGTAGTCGCTGCCTGTTGGGTCGACCCATTTACTGAGAGCCTTGTAAGCGTCTTCAAATGCCTTGTCGTGAGCCTTCTGATCCTTGATCGGATTCTTCGCGAGAACTTCCGGCAGCTCCATGTAACCGAGGGCTCGGCCTTTGCGGTAAAGCGTGTCGATCAGCAAGGCCTTTTTCTTCTCAGCACTTTTCCGAGCCTTGCCGGCCTCTTTGTCGTCAGCCGGAGAACGACCAACAAGTGCCATAGCAATCTCAGCCTCGTCGAGTTGGGCGAGCACGGCGTCGGCCGCTTCGACTACTTCGCTGAGTCGTTCTTTGCGAGTCTTCTCGTCGTCGAGTTTCCTCAGCCTGGCGACGAGGACGGTGAGATCTTTCTCGTCCTTCTTCAACGCGTCTTCGACCAGCCGATCGAAGGCTTCGCGATCCGAAGCGACCGACAGCGATTTCAGGAATTCAAGCCGTGCTTCTCGCAACTTACGATTGAGTTTCGCTCGTGGGTTCTTTGCGGCGTCGCCGGTCAACGGTTCGTCAAAGCTGTCGACTGAAGACTTGCTCGACGATCCGCCAGAAGACGCCGATGCTGCATGAGCAGTCGAGACAACGACGCTCACCGGGAAGCCACCGGGCAACTGACCTGCCCCGTCGTGGGTGCCTTCTTCGCCGTAAGTGATTGTTCCGTGCAGAATGTCGCCGGCCAGTGTTCCGCCAGGAGCCGACGAAACGTTCGCCACGAACAGCCTTTGCTTCTGATCGGGTGCGAGCCACTTGCTGCGGAACTTCGCTCCGCCCTGCATCGCATCGATCAATGTCGAGTAAACCGAAAGCGACACCGGCGAACCAAGCGAACGGTCCAGCGACATGGTTGCCGACTTGAGTGATTCCAGCTTCGCCCGGTTGTCATGTCGCAGCCAGAGTTTCAGTGTGTAGCTGTCTTTGCCAAGTGACACAGCGGCCGGCCAGATATCGTCCGTGGCGACTCGGCGTCCGTCTTTCTCGAAGATCGCCCAGACGTGCCCGCCGTATTCCGAGTCGTAAAGCAGGTCACCGGTCTTCGGGAACCGCGGCGTCACAGAACCAGCCGACTTCTGCTCGATCGGGTAAGAAAGTTCAAGCAGATGGAAGCGTCGGTCTTCATCGAAGCCGTCTCGGTCTTCCGCAAGTTGAGTGATCTTTGCAGACGTCGGTTTCACGATTCGTCGAACCGAAGTCAACTTCGCAGCAGGCGCGAGCTTTTCGTACTGCAAAGGCGTTGACACTTCGACTCGCACAGCCTGATCTCCGGGTTGAAGCCGAACTTCCCGCTGATCGGGAGTAAGCCCGTGGAAAGTGAGCTCGTAGTGCAGGTTGCAGTCGCCGAGGCTGCTCCAGTATTGAGCAAACGCCAGCTCCATCGTGCGGCCCGGCTGAACGGGAAAGCTCACCACCTTGGGAACTTCCGGCTCCAGAATGACGACGTTGTTCTTTTCTCCGTCGCGATTCGTCAGGCCAGGAATTGCCTGCAGGGCGTGGACCATGAACATGCGGCCTCGGCCACCGTTCTCGTGTGGCTCCATCTGGAATCGCAGATCCACCCACGTCGCTCCGTCCGGAACGGCGATAAACCGACGTTCGATCCGACCAGGGACCATATTCTCAATGTGCTCTTCCATCCAGCCATTCTTCAAGGCCCCAACGCCGAAGTCTGGCAGATTGACACCGTCCTTCTGAATCGCCTCACGTAGGTGCTGGTCCCAGTCCGGAATCGTTGGAACTGTTCTCAGAACAGTCACCGGGAGTCTAAAAAGCGGGCCGCGTTCTGGATGATTCGGATCGATGCCTTGAACTTCGGCATAGTGAGCCCCGGCGTCGAGCGAGGTTGGATCGACGAATACAGAGATCATGTCGCCTTCAGAAGACAGCGTCGATTCGGGACCGACCTGGACCCAATCCTCGGTGCTTTGCAAATCAAGGCGAATTCGGAAATCGACCTTCTGTTGGCTCGTCGCGTCCTGATGAAACAGCGGCTTAACGTTTACTCGGTATTCCTGCGGCTGTGCATCGTCGCCGGCTTCGTGAGGCTCGCGTAAGTAAACTCCGCGATTACCGTTGGTGAGTGTTGCTTCGAGTCGGTACAGCTCGGAATTCCGACCAGCGTCTCGCTTCAACGCTTCAAAGGCGGCTGGCGTCTGAATCAGGCCAGCCCCTTGAGCCCACGGTGACGCATCGTCGATCCACTTGGCCGTGTTTTCGAATGCTCGCCTCACGCTTTCCTGGTTGTAGTCAATCTTCTCGGCTTTCAAGGCGGAAAGGACAAGAGCAAAGTTTCCGCAGCAGTTCGGCGACGCCATCGACGTCCCGTTCATCTGCATACTCTTCTGAAGAGTCCACTGCGGGACCGGAGCGAACGCTCCGCCCGGAGCAAACAGGTTCACGCCGATGTCGCCGTCAAAGGTCGGGCCGCGAGAACTCCATGTGTAAGGTCGATCTGAAAACGTCTCACGAAGCGCGTACTGAGCTTCCATCATCTTCGGAGAAACATGCGCCCCGATTCCGATCAGTGATGACGACGTGCCGCCAGGCGCGCCGACTGTCGACAGAGCCGGCCCCGAATTGCCGGCACTCGCACAGAAGATGACTCCGTGCTTTGTGACCAGCTCGTCGAAGTACCTGATGATGAGCCCTTTGTTAGGAGCCTTCGTCGGCTCGCCAAAGCTCATGTTGACGAGGTCGCATTTGTTTTCGAGGACCGTCTTCGTCGCACGAATCAGAGCCTGTCCGGTCTCCATGCCGTCGATGTAGGTGTCGCCGATCTTGCAGGAAACAATCTGAGCACCCGGAGCAACGCCGTTCCACTCTGGCTGATCGGGATAGTACCCGGCCACGATGCCGGCCACGTGAGTTCCGTGCGGGTGGGCGTCGGCGACGATCGACAGGACCTTGCCGCCTTCGTAAATGTTGACGCCAAAGTTGAGCAACGACACTTCGTCGAACTGAGCGTACTCGCGAGCGACGCGGTAGTTCGTCATCGCTTTTTCGTCGGCCAGGTCGCCGTCTTCGTCGGTGTCGACGACCGCTCGGAAGTGCTCGCCATCGTTGAAAACGACGCAGTCATAAAGCGGTCCCGGATCGGAGTAACTCTTGCCGGCCGCGAGTAACGCTTCGAGTCGTTCTTCGAGTTCAGCCTTGGCAACCTGTGACTTGTCCTTCTCGTCCTTGACGAACTTTTCGATCTGGCTCCGCAGATCGTTTTCCAGCTGCCGCTGCTTCTGCATGAACTCTTTGCGACGGTGTTCTTTGACACGGTCGACCAATCCGTGCGGGTAAAGCTCGTAACCGGCTTTCATGCCGACGCGGACTTTGCTTTCGGAAATTTTCCATTTTGGATCGAGCTTCAGCACTCGGCCACTGAGACCAGTCACCTGACCGTTTTCAGGAGTGACGACTTTGGACATGTCGACGTCGCCCGAGCCCGTCGCGTCGACGATGTCGATCACTTTGGGCCGACCGTCCGGCGTTGTCTGCAGACCGACGACTCCCGGATCAACACCCGTGTCGAAGATCGCGACGACGACTCCATTGCCATCGTATTCAGGATGGTCCTGGAGAAAATCCAGAGCACCCGTCTCCTGACGCGGCATCAGCCCGTAGATAATCTCGGCGGCCTTGCGGTCACTTTCTGCCGCGGCCTCAGGTTCTGCAGCGATCGAAGAACCAAGAATCCCGAACATCAAAGTGCTGATCGAAAGCAACAGCCAGTACGCCACCGCAGTACGTTCCCGCATGATCCGTCTCTCCAGGTTTCAGTGCATCGTAAATCGCGTCGGCATCACCCTGCCCGAAGCTGGCAGATTGCCGGAACTATTCGTCATAACCGTTGCAGTCAGACCAGATTGTCAGTTTGAAGAGTCTGCGCAAACTGCAACAACACTCAGATCATAGACCAGAAACCGCTCACAGCTGAACTGACCGGGCAGACACGACGCCAGCGTCTGGCAGTAGGAACAGACTGTTGCGGTTGTATGGGTGGCTCCGGGCAGTGAATCTGTTGTCGCGTGCGGGCAATTCGCGTTTCGATTCCTATAAAGCAGGATCGCCGGCACAGCGCCCGCCGATTTGACGCGGAGCGATCGATCTCCGACGTCGAGCCGAAGTTTTCAGCAAGCCCTCGGAAATCTCATCATGACACAGCACGTACAGATTCGTCGCGGATTCACGCTGATTGAGCTGCTCGTGGTCATTGCGATCATCGGGATTCTCGTCGCCTTATTACTTCCGGCGGTTCAGCAGGCTCGGGAAGCCGCACGGCGAGCTCAGTGCAAGAACAACCTGAAACAGCTGGCGCTCGCACTGCACAACTACGAAGAGACGCACACCACGTTTCCGGCCGGCGTTATTACCGTTGACCCGACGGCGAGCGTCAACATTTGCAGTCTTGGTTTCGGATTCGGCGCGTCGGATTCGTGGACCGAGGCACAGTCCGGCGCCGGAGTTCACGGCACGAGCTGGATGCTGCAGATTCTTCCGTACGTCGAGAAGGCCACGCTCTACGAAGAATGGGACTTTGGCGTCAGCCCGTCGGGGAATCGCGCCGTCGGCGAGACAGACATTTCATTTTTCTACTGCCCTTCACGACGCAGCACTGCCCGCAGCGACGCGCGCATGTTTCAGGGCTGGGTTCGAGGCGGAACTGATTACGGCGGATGCCTCGGAGCATGCAACGGATTTCACGACTGTGGCACTCACGAATTCTGGCGAGTCGCCACCGGCAAACGCCCGGAAGCACCCTGCAAAGGAATGTTCCGAGTGAACTCGGCGACTCGAATTCGCGAAGTCACAGACGGCTTGACCAACACCATCATGATCGGAGAACTCGATCGGCTTGATATTAGAGCCGGCAATTTCAGTCAGGACGGCTGGGCCATCGGCGGCTCTCCCACGATCTTCTCAACCTGCAGCAACTCCTGCCGCGGCCCAAACAGCAACTTCTACGAGGAACCGGCCAGCGAACACGTCGGCGGCGTTCACGTCGGACTCGCCGACGGATCAATTCGATTCATCGCCAATCAGATCGACAAGCAACTTTTCGCGGCTCTGGGCTCGATGCAGAATGATGAAGTCCTGGGAGACTTCTGACACTCGTTCGATCAAGAAACAAACGCACGATCTACAGCCATGCTTCAGGAGCCCGCAGATTCATGAAGGATAAATCGCACGACCTCGGCCGCGTCACCTGCTCCTTGAAAGGGACGATCGCCGCCGGGAGCTGGCAGACCTGCGTCCTGAAATACACCGCCGGGTTTGCGGGAATCGATGACACGGGCTCGTTGAAAATCGTCATGCGATACGCGACGGACAGCGGACTTCCACAGTTCGACGATCCCGCCGCGCCGCACTTCACAACGGCAGTGGCTTCGAACGGTGCCCGTCTCCAGCTTCGCTACGACGTTAAGGACAATCGTCGTCCGTGGGGCCGCACGATTCACGCCAAGGTGCTGCAGGGGTATCTCCGAAAAGGCGACTCGATCGCGCTGACCATTGGTGACACATCTGGCGGCTCGCCCGGCTGGAGAATGCAGACGTTTCTGGAAGACACGTTCGAGTTGAAAGTCCTTGTCGACCGCTACGCCACGTACGTCTATGAAGAGCTGCCGAAGTCTCCGACATTTCGCATCGGCCCCGGTCAACCGACGAAGCTGGTCGCGATTGCTCCAACCATCGCCGCGTCCGGTAAGAAGATCGCGGTGCGAGTCAAACGCGAGGACGCCTGGGGCAACCCGGTCGGTTCTCCCTGGAAGATTCAACGCCCAGCCCCGTCGACCGCCGGCGCGTTCCGCACGCTGATTCACGACGACGAAACCGGGCTGTCGGCGCCGACGAATCCGTGCATCGTTTCTGCCGAACACCAAACCGGTCGATTCTGGGCCGACATTCACGGGCAAAGTGAAGAGACGGTCGGAACAAACACGATCGACAGTTACTTTCGTTTTGCTCGCGACCGAGCCTTCGTCGACGTTTGCGGCCATCAGGGAAACGACTTTCAGATCACCGACGACTTCTGGCGGACGATCAACGACACGACCGCTCGCTTTAACAAGGATGGCCGATTCGTCGCATTTCCCGGCTGGGAATGGAGCGGCAACACCGGCCTGGGCGGCGACCGGAATGTCTTCTTCAAGAACGAAGGTGGCATCATCAGTCGGAGCAGCCGGGCACTCGTTGAAGATTCCGAATCGGCAACCCCCTGCAGCGAAACGGCCGACGACCTGTTCGACCGCATTTCGAATTGCGGTCACGAGGCAATGCTGGTTCCACACGTTGGAGGCCGATTCGCCGACCTGGCACACCACAGTGAAGGACTCGAGCCGGTCGTCGAAGTTCACTCGGCGTGGGGAACCTTTGAATGGATGCT
>JBLFXD010000255.1:0-8425 GCA_047611045.1 Planctomycetaceae bacterium
GAAGTTCGGCGTGGCGATGCTGACAAAATCGACGCGTTCGTCTTCAGGTCGAGCGGCCTCGGTAACCAGCATCTCTTCCCACGACGCGTACGCTCTCGCAGGATCGACTCCGAATGCGAGAGCCGTTTCGCGCGAACGTTCCAGCGACGACGAAAACGCGCCGGCAACCAGCTCTGCTCGACCATCAAGCTGTGCGGCAGTCCGGTGCACCTTGCCGATGAAGCCCGCTCCGCCGCCCCCGATCAGAGCCATCCGAAGCTTTCGATTCAGTGGAGAATTCAGCATCGTTTTCTAACCTCGCTATCTGCACCAACGTAGGGCCGGTTCCTACCGGCCGCACAGTGCATTTCTGCAGATAAATGGCCGGTCGGAACCGGCCCTACTTCTGATTCAGACCCGCGAAATGAGCCGAGCCCGTTGCACTCTGAAACGCGAGCGGGAAGACTACATACGTCGCTTTACTGTGACCACTCGTTCAACGGCGTTACCAGTTCTAAACAGGAGATTCATCATGTCCAATCATCTGACTCGACGATCGTTTTTGCAGAGTGCTGCTGTAGCCGGTTTCGGTCTTCCGCTTATCCGGACAAACGCGTTCGCCAGCGAGAACGACCAGCTGCACGTTGGCTGCGTCGGAGTCGGCGGCAAGGGCTGGTCCGACATGATGGAAACGGCCAAGAGCCCGTACGTCACCATCCAGGCAATCTGCGACATCGACGACAGCGCCAACCATCTTGGTCGAGCAGCGGAGCAGTTTCCCAAGGCGACGCAGTATTCCGACTGGCGAACTCTGCTCGACAAAGAAAAACTCGACGCTCTGATCGTTTCAACGCCCGACCACATGCACGCTCCGGTCGCGCTGAGTGCCATCGAACGAGGCCTGCACGTTTACTGTCAGAAACCGCTGACACACACCGTTCACGAGGCACGCATCCTGACCAACGCTGCAAAGAAGGCCGGTGTCGTGACTCAGATGGGCAACCAGATCCAGGCGTACGCCGAGTATCGATCGGCCGTGCAGCTCGTACACGGGGGAGCGATCGGCAAGGTCAAAGAAGTGTTCTCGTGGCAGGCTGGCAACCCCAGCTGGCGAAAAATTGATGACAGACCGAAAGGCAGCGATCCCGTTCCGAAGGGTCTCAAATGGAATAACTGGCTCGGAGTGGCTCCCGAGCGACCTTACAAACCTGAGATCTACCACCCCTTCAACTGGCGACACTGGCAGGATTTCAGCAACGGACAGCTTGGCGACTTCGGCTGCCACATTCTGGATCCGGTGTCAATGGCCATCGGCCTGAGCGCTCCGACGTCGATCACCGCCGAGGCTCCACCGATCAACTCGGAAACGTGGACGCACTCGGCGAGGGTCAAGTACGTCTTCCCCGGCAACGACCGAACAGCCGGCGACACGATCAACCTTACCTGGATCGACGGCGTCGGCCAGAAGCCGGTTAAAGAACTCGCCGGCATTCTTGATGAGTCAAAAATCCCGAACGCTGGCTCTGTGTTGATCGGCGAAAAAGGGTCGTTGCTCATCCCTCACGTTTCAGCCCCAAAACTGCTGCCCGAAGAAAAATTCGTCGACTATGAACGGCCGAAGCTCGAACGGCTCAGCCACTACGTGCTGTGGGCGGACGCCTGCCGAGGCGAAGGAACCACGAATTCCAACTTCGACTACGCGGGCAACCTGACGGAAACGATCCTGCTCGGCACGATCGCCATCCGGTTGCGCGGAACGGAACTGAAGTGGGACGCCGCCGCGCAAAAACTAACCGGCCACGCTCAAGCGGCAAACCTGCTGTCCAAGCCGTACCGCAAGGAGTGGGCCGTCGCCGGACTTTCTTAGTTCGAAAAACGCCACCGGCAATCTTGTCACTCACAAGTTAGTCACCTCTCCCCCTTGGGGGAGAGGTCGCGGTCTCAGCCGCGGGTGAGGGGGCTTTGGCATTGAGGCAGCGGGCGGGAACTGCCATTCCGTTCCGCAAACCCTCACCCGGCCCTGAGAGGCCGACCTCTCCCAAAGGGAGAGGTGACGACTCCGACGACGCGGCGTTTCGCACCCGAACAACTGACACTCCGCAATACTTCCAGGGCAGCGTGGTCGTTCAATGATTAATCGGAAAACGTCGGCAGCGCTGATCTGCATCCTCGCTGCGTTCTGCCAGGCGTCTCCGCACAGCCAGGCAGGCGACAGCAAGCCGAACGTCCTGTTCATCTCAGTCGACGATCTGAATGACTGGATCGGTTGCCTCGGCGGTCATCCTCAGGCAAAGACTCCGAACATCGACCGACTGGCAGCCAGCGGTGTTCTGTTTACGAATGCGCATTGCCCCGCTCCGGCATGCAATCCCTGCCGCACAGCCATCATGACGGGCATCGCCCCCAACACTTCCGGCATGTACGAAAACGGCCAGAAGATGCGCGAGGTGCTGCCCGACGCGGAACTACTACCAAAATACTTTTCGAGGCACGGGTACTGGTCGAGCGGCTCGGGAAAGATTCTGCACTACTTCATCGATGCTCCATCGTGGGACGAATACTTCCCGGCGAAGGAAACCGAGAACCCGTTTCCTCGAACTCTTTATCCGGACAAACGTCCCGTGAATCTCCCTCGCGGCGGCCCGTGGCAGTACGTCGAAACGGACTGGGGAGGACTCGACGCGACCGATGAAGAAGTCGGCGGCGACTGGCTGGTGTCGAAATACGTCGGCGAGCAACTCAGCCGAGAACACGACAAGCCGTTCTTTCTGGCCTGCGGAATTTACCGACCGCACGAGCCGTGGTTTGTTCCACAGAAGTATTTCGACAAGTTCCCGCTCGACGAGATTCAGCTTCCACCGGGTTATCGCGAAGACGATCTTGATGACCTGCCGCCGGCCGGAAAGAAACGCGGCCCGAATCGCTACTTCGCTCACATTCGCGAGCACGGTCAGTGGAAGCAGGGCATCCAGGGTTACCTTGCCTCGATCTCATTTGCCGATGCGATGCTCGGTCGAGTGCTCGACGCTTTGGAAAACGGCCCCAACGCGGACAACACTGTCGTCGTTCTTTGGAGTGATCACGGCTGGCATCTGGGCGAGAAGCAGCACTGGCAGAAGTACACCGCCTGGCGAGCCTGCACCCGCGTGCCACTCATCGTGCGGGTTCCAAATGGCACGCCCGGTCTGACAAACGGCACGACTGCGGGCACTACATGCTCGAAGCCGGTCAACCTGCTGAGTCTCTACCCGACGCTGACCGAACTCGCCGGGCTTCCGCCAAAGTCAGACAACGACGGACCGAGTCTCGTCCCTTTGCTCAAAGAAACGAACGCCGACTGGAACCACACGTCAGTGACGTACCTGGGTGATGCTGGTTCGTACGGGCTGAGCACTGAAGACTGGCGATACATCCATTACTCGAACGGCGACGAAGAGTTGTACGACAGCGCGGCCGACCGCTACGAATGGACGAACCTCGCCGCTCAACCGAAACACCTCGCAAAGCTGAAAGAGTTGCGGGCGATCGCTCCGAAGAAATTTGCGGCGAAAGTGGCTCCGAAAGATGAGTCTCTGCCAAAACTGAAATGGCGAGTCATCAAGGACGGAACCGCTCCCGCATCAAAACCAGACGGCAACCCGTTTGACGTGGTCTTCATTAATCGAAGCAAATCGACAGTCATCCTTCACTGGATGGCCCCCTCCGGTAAATCGAAACCGTACGGCGGTATCGAACCGGGAAAACGCAAACGCCAGCAGACTCGTCCGGGCGCCGTGTGGCTCGTCACGGATGAATCGGACAAGCCACTCGGCTATTTCACCGTCGGCGACCGAACTGCTCGAGCCGAGATCCCGCGACGCATCAAGGACTAACGACGACGATGACGAACCGACATTCGCTCTCATACGAGAGCCCGTTGACCGAAGCCGGAAACACAACCGCTAGTGTGCCACTGGCTTCGCCAGTGCGGAATCGCACGCAGTCGTCGATTACGAAAGGCACTGGCAAAGCCAGTGGCACACGATGTCCATTTTCTGTTGCACCTTTCGCTCTCGGCCTGCTGCTTTTGGCAATGCCGGCTTTCGCAATTGCCGCCGAGCCGGAAGTTGACAAACCAAAGATCGATGAGTCTGTCCTCACGATCGACCGGATCTACGGTGGCGAAGAATTCAAAACCGAAAGCTTCGGCGGTCGCTGGCTGGAAGACGGCAGCGCGTTTACAACGCTTGAAGAATCATCCGAGCACAAAGGCCGTCACGACATCGTCCGGCACGATCCGGCGACTGGCGAAAAACACGTCATGGTTTCCGCCGCCGAATTGATTCCGGGTGGCGAGTCCGCGCCGCTGAAAATCGAGAACTACGCCTGGTCGAAGAGTCAGACCAAGCTGCTGATCTACACAAATTCCAAGCGAGTCTGGCGACAGAACTCGCGCGGCGACTACTGGGTGCTGGATCGTTCGGCACGGCAACTCCGAAAGCTCGGCGGCGACGCTTCACCATCAACGCTGATGTTTGCAAAGTTCTCGCCGACGGAAAAACACGTCGCCTATCTGCGAGAGCGGAATATCTACATCGAAGACCTGTTTGACCACAGCGTGCGCTGCCTGACCGAAACATCGTCCGATGACATTATCAACGGAACCGGCGACTGGGTTTACGAAGAAGAATTCGGTCTGCGAGACGGTTTTCGCTGGAGCCCCGACGGAAAGTCCATTGCCTACCAGCAGATCGACACGACGGGCGTCCAGAAATTTCCGCTGGTCAACAACACCGACTCGCTCTACCCGACGGTGACCTGGTTCGCGTACCCGAAGGTCGGCCAGAAGAATCCCGCCTGCCGAGTTGGAGTCGTCAATCTCGAATCCGGAAACACGGACTGGATCCGGCTGCCTGGCGACTCACGAGACAACTACGTCCCGAAAATGGATTGGGCAGACAATTCAAAAGAACTGCTCCTTCAGCAGTTCAATCGTCTGCAGAATGAGAACCGGCTCTATCTGGTCAACGTCGAAGTTCGGCCAGTTACACGCGAGGATTCGCTTCGCAAAGACAAACGACCGATTCTCGTGGAAAAGGACGACGCTTGGGTCGACGCGCACAGCGAGCTGACCTGGTTCAATGACGGACAGAAGTTCGCGTGGATCAGCGACCGCGACGGGTGGCGGCACGTTTACATCGTTTCGCGAGACGGTCGAAAGGCAACACTGGCGACGCCGGGCGATTACGACGTAACTCGACTGCTGAAAATCGACGAAGCCAACGGCTGGCTGTACTTCATCGCGTCGCCCGACGATGCGTCTCAGCGGTTTCTTTTTCGCGGAAACCTCGACGGGACAGGCATCCAGAGAGTCACTCCCAAAGATCAAACCGGCACGCACGACTATCAGATTTCGAAAGACAGCCGTTACGCCATCCACCGCAAATCAGCCGCCGGACATCCGCCGGTCGAAACGTTGATCACGCTGCCTGATCATAAGCCAGTGATAATTCTTAAAGACAATAAGGAACTGACCGAAAAACTGACGAAGCTGAAGCTGGCGAAAACGGAATTCCTGCGTGTCGACATTGGTGACGGAATCACGCTGGACGGTTGGTGTATCAAGCCGGCGAATCTGGATCCGGCAAAGAAGTATCCGCTGCTTGTTTACGTTTACGGAGAACCCGCCGGGCAGACGGTGGTCGATCGTTGGGGAGGAAGTTCGTGGCTGTGGCATTCGATGCTCGCTCAACGTGGCTATGTCGTGATGAGCTTTGACAACCGAGGCACCAAAGCTCCGCGTGGTCGAGCGTGGCGGAAAAGTATTTACCAGAAGATCGGCATCATCCCGCCGCAGGACCAGGCGGCGGCTGTGAAAGCCGTGCTCAAGCAGCGGTCGTACCTCGACGAAACCCGAGTCGGAATCTGGGGCTGGAGTGGCGGCGGTTCGTCGAGCCTGCATGCCATTTTTAAATATCCAAAGATTTACTCAACGGCCATCGCCGTCGCGCCGGTTCCCAACCAGCGTTACTACGACACGATTTACCAGGAACGCTACATGGGCCTGCCGGAAACCAACGTCGAAGGTTTTCGGGAAGGATCACCCATCAACTTCGCCAAGCAACTCGAAGGCAACCTGCTGCTCATTCACGGAACCGGCGATGACAACTGCCATTACCAGACCACCGAAATGCTGATCGACGAACTGATTGCTCACAACAAGCAGTTCAGCATGATGGCGTACCCAAACCGTACGCATTCGATCAAAGAGCGGAAGAACACAACGCGGCATTTGCGAGAACTGATGACGCGATATTTACTCGACAATCTGCCGACCAACTGACCGCAGGTTGACGGACCGACACAAGTTCATGCACAAAGAACAGCGAAATCGTTTAACGTTGTGAGAGCGGAAGTCTGAGTCAGTTTCCGAGGGTTCCTCATGCTGTCAATCTTCGACAATTCGTCTTCCGGAAGCCGCCGTGAATGCTTGCGCGTCGGGGGTTTGAATGCGATCGGCCTGTCGCTGCCGACGTTGCTGGCGGCTGACGCTCGGGCGAAAGTTGGCAGCGTCGATAATCCGACGTTCGGCCGTGCTAAGAACGTGATCTTCCTCTACATGGCCGGAGGCGCTCCGCAGCACGAGACGTTCGATCCAAAGCCCGACGCGCCGGCGGAAGTCCGAGGTTCTTTTCGACCGATCAACACAAACGTGCCGGGCATCGACTTCTGCGAACTGCTGCCGCGGACCGCGCGCATCGCCGACAAGCTGGCCGTCTGCCGGGCGATGTCGACTGACGACAACACACACTCCAGCAGCGGTTACTGGGTGCTGACCGGCTTCAAATACCGCGGCTCCAACCCCCGCGAGATTCAACCAACCGACTGGCCGAATATCGGTTCCGTCGTGAAGCTACTCAAGCCGAGCGAGTCGGTTCCTTTCAGCTTTGCGTGGCTGCCCGAACCGATGGTCGCCAATCCGGGAGTACTGGTCACTGGTCAGTCGGGCGGATTTCTTGGCTCGCGATGGGATCCGGAGCGGTTCACGTGCGACCCGCAATCGGAGAAGTTCGTCGTCAAAGAGTTCCAATTGCCGGGCGATCTGCCGCCGCTGCGACTTTCTTCCCGAGCAACTCTGCTCGATCAGGTCGATCGTCATTTCCGTCGTGCCGAGCAGACGTCGGGTGTCCAGGACTTCGGTCGACTCCAGCAGGAAGCGATGGGCGTTCTGACAACGGGTAAGGCCAGGACGGCGTTCGCCATTGATCAGGAATCGGACGAACTTCGCGACCGTTATGGTCGAGGCAAGTGGGGGCAAAGTGTGTTGTTGTCCCGTCGTTTGATCGAGGCCGGCGTGCGGTTTGTCCATGTTCAATGGCCGCGTGAACCCGGCGACCTCAGCTCGGGGGCACCGATCTGGGACACGCATTCCAACAACGACGCTCGATTGAAATCCGTCCTGTGTCCGCAGTTCGATGTCGGGTTTTCGGCACTGATCGAAGACCTGGAAACGCGCGGCCTGCTCGACGAAACGCTGGTGGTCGCCGTCGGAGAGTTCGGCCGGACGCCGAAGTTCAACGGAAACGGAGGCCGCGATCACTGGGGTCCGGTTTTCAGTTTCGCACTGGCGGGTGCGGGAATCTCGGGCGGTCAGGTTTACGGAGCGAGCGACGCCAAAGGCGCGTATCCTCACAGCGGAAGAATCCTGCCGCAGGAGCTGGCGGCAACGATCTTTCATCTGCTCGGCATCGGCCACAACGCCACGATGCTCGACCGCAACGGACGACCGACCCACATCTGCAACGGCGAGCCGCTGTACCAGTTGCTCGGCAGTCACCCCGCGACGACGCAACGCCAAACGGCCACCGGCAATGTCGGTGCCATTCCCGACTTCCGCCCGATCCACGCTCCAAAGTCGAGCTGAGGGCGAGGCATCCTGGGCCTGCGGCACCCAGGTACGAGTGGTTGGGCCATCCAGCCACGGGGCTCAAAACTGATTTTTATTGCCGCAAGAAGGCACAAAGAACGCAAAAGGGACATTCTGTTTTTGCGATTTCTGGGCCTCTTTGTGGCTGTCTGGCCTGAGTGTTGATGCCGGAACTGCGCGGAGCTTGTTCCAGCCTACGAAGACGTCTGCACGGGGGTTGTGGGGAGGGGGCCGAAGTGTTCGGCGGGGAGGATGAGGGTTTGGCCGGTTTGTGGGTCGGTGGCCTGCCAGCGGAGCAAACGCCAGGCCTCTTCGCTGGCCCAGAGGATCCTGTTGTTCCGCAGGTCGATGGCTGCCTGCTGGTCGGCTCGACCGTTCAGCAGCGTCATGAGGCACTCTCCCGTTTCCACGTCCCAGAGCTTGACGGTGTTGTCATCAGACGCGGAGACGATGCTTGTTCCTTCGGGTGAGAAACCGCACGACCAGACTCCGTTTGAATGTCCTTCGAATGTTCTGAGGCATTGTCCGTTTTGTGCGTCC
>JBLFXD010000256.1:0-8420 GCA_047611045.1 Planctomycetaceae bacterium
CAGTAGTGTCGCTTTCGGCACGGGCTGACTCCCAACGGTTTGGCGGATCCAAGGTTCTTGTCAATTGTGTCTGATCCTGAGCGATGCTGATTGCCGCCCAGACTCGGACGGATTTTATCCGACGACCGCGATCGATTCACTGCCCAACGGAAGCTTTCGTTCGGAAAGCGTCATTCGAGCGCCCGTTCGGCAAGCATTGGGGGAGCTATGCGGATTTCCGGCACCCCAGGGCACCGGTCGGGCTTTTGCCATCACAACGCATGTTGACACTTTGAGCGGAATCGGTCGATACTTCTGGCCCCTTCTTGAGTTGGGACAAATCGTCCCGGCTGCTCGTCGCTGCTTTCACATCACGTCGCAGGTTGAAAACTCCCGGTTTTCGTTAGTTGCCTGCCCTCCGCTCTCGTTACTTCCCCCTCGCAAACTCGCTTGATTCACACTGGCCTCGTCCAGTCTGGAGGATTTCGCGCATGTCCAATGACGACAGTCAGCTTCTGATGCAGGCCAGTCAGATCGCGGGGAATCTGCGAGAGCGTATGACCGAGCAAAGTCGACGCGAAAGCTACATTGCGGATCAGTTGGCGACGCTTGATCAGGAGCAGCGGCAGCTGCGGTTGGCTCAACAGCAGTTTGAGGAAGACCGTCAGGATCGCGACGCCGCTCTGAAACGTCGTGAAGTTGAGTTCGCCGCAAGGCTGGCCGATGCAGACCGATTGCTGTCCGATCTGCAGGTCCGTGAGGACGAAGTCGCGCGTGGCCATGAGCAGCTGGAAGTTGCTCGGAAGCGTCTGGCCGAAGAGTTGGCACAACAGTTGGATGTCGATCGGGTCGCGCTGCGGCACGCAAAGCAGCTTGTCGAAGTCGAGCGAAATGATCTTCTCGCGCAGTCGGAGAGACTGCGGGAAGAGCATCAGTCGCTGATGCGGCAGGTCCGTCGTGATCTGGAAGTCGAACGTCGTCGAGTTCGTGCTCAGACCGTGACCGATATTGAAGCGGAGCGCGCCGCATTCGATGCTGCGAAATCCGAATGGAGCGATCGGAAGGCTCGCGAAGAGACTGAGCTGCAACGGGACGCGGAAATCCATCGTCAGGCCCTCTCGCAGATTGAGCGAGACCTGGCCGCCGAACGTCAGAGAAACCTCACCGAAATCGAACAGCGAAAGGCAGCGTTGGCTGCGACCGTGGAAGAAGATCGATCGGCGTTTCAACGTGAGCGCGAGGTCTTGCAGAAAGAGATGGCGACCGAGCAGGAAGTGCTTAAACAGGCTCGGCTTGGCCTCGAGAAACACTCGATTGACGCCGAGGCAACGCTTGCACTACGCCGATCGGAACTGGAGTCGCACGCGAAGGCTGCGCATGACGCGGCTCTGGCTGAAGTCAGAACAAGCTGGAGCAAAGAACGTGAAGAACTTCGGCGAACGTTGAGCTCGGACATTGAAGCTGAGCGTCAACAGCTGGCTGAACAGGTCGCTGAGTTTGACGCTCGACAGAATCGAGAGCTGGCGGCACTTGAAGAGGTGCGAGAATCTCAGGAAGCGGCTTTGCGTCAAGCTCGCACGGCGCTTGTCGAAGAGCGTCAGCAGGTGTCCGAGCAGCTTGAACAGGAACGGACTCGCCATGAAGCGAGCCTGAACGCAGCCCGTGGTCAGTTTGAGGCTGATGTGCAGAGCCGGTTGCAGACCGCGAATGAGCAGATGGCGACTCAGCATGCAGAGCTTGAAGAATTGCAGCTTCAGCAGCAGAGGGTTTCAGAAGAAGCAGTCGCCGAGATTGCTGAATTGCGAGCAACCTTCGAGCATGAACGTGCCGAATGGGATGAACTCGTCGGCGTGCAGAAAGAGTTGCTGGCCGAGCAGCATCGTGAGACGCAGTCGGGAACTCACACGCTGGACATAAGCCGTCAGCACTGGCAGGCCGAGTTTCAGCGGGGCGAAGAGATTACTCGAAAGCGGCAGCGACAGCTCCTGCGATTTCGCGAAGTGCTTGCCGAACGAGAACGTTCACTGGCTCGTGAGGAAAATGTTCGTGAGAAGGCTCGCGAGCAGTTTCAGGCTGAGCTGACGGCCGATCGCGATACGCTCACTGAAGAAAGAGCCGACCTGGAGCGGCAGTGGGCGTTGCTCGAATCGACGAAGAGTGAGCAGCTGCAGAAGCTCGATCGAGAACGGCAGAAGCTGGATGAACGGTCGGTCCGGCTCGACAAAATGCAACACGAGCTTGAACAGGTGAGCATCGTGAATCTGGAGTCAAGGCTCGCGGCAGAGGAAGCGATGGCCGAGTTGATGGCCAACGTCGACGAACAGGCCGCGAAGCAAAGGGTCGAAGAAGTTCGAGCCGTCGTTGCGGGGCAGTTTCGACAATTGAAGACGAGCGACGTTGGCTCTGACGCCGAAACGGCTCGATTGGTTGCGATCGCTCAGGGGCGTCTTGAGGAAGAAGACGAGCGACTTCGCACGGATCGGGATTCGTTTCAGCGACGCATGCACGAACGGGAACGCGAGCTTCACGAACAGGAAGCCCGACTCGAACATCGCATGCACGATTGGGAACAGCGAGAATCGCGCTGGCGCAACATGCGCGACGACTGGCTCGAAGAGAAGCTGAATGCCGAGCAGATTATCCGCAGCTTGCTGGAAGAATTGTCGACCAGCGACCGCGCTGCCGCTTAGGAACTTGTCGAGAATAATTTTCCGTTTTCTGTGGCACGACACTCCGTGTCATCAGCCTGGACGACGGGAAAACGACACGGAGTGTCGTGCCACTGTGGGGGAAATTTTCCGCCCCGTTCCTTAGCTCTCGTGGTCGATTTTGAAGGGCGGGGCGTCTCCGCCGTCACCTTTCAGGTAGTGGTCCATCCAGCGGTGCAGGCGGAGACTGTAGTCGTAGCGGGCGGCGGCGTTGCGGTTGCCGTGACCTTCTCCGGGGTAGAGGACCAGGCGGACTGGTGTCTTGTCGAGGATCTTCAGATTTCGGTATAGCTCCATCGATTGTGAAGGATGGACGCGAGTGTCTTCCTTGCCGTGCAGGATCAGGATGGGCGTGCGAGCTTGCTCGACGTAGTAGATCGGGCTGCGTTTGAGGAAGAATTCCCAGTCGTCCCAGATCCGTTTTCGAGCATGGACGTGAAACATCTCGTCGGCGATGTCGGTCGTGCCTGATTTCGAAATCTGATTACTGATGCCGACAAACATGACTGCCGCCGCGAAATGTTCGCTGTGCTTCGTCGCGCACCAGGCGGAAGCAAAGCCGCCGTACGAACCACCCGTGACTCCGACTTTGGATCGGTCGACGAGGCCTGACTTGACCAGGTGGTCCACTCCGTCCAGCAGGTCGTCAAATTCTTTGCCGCCGTAGTCGGCCTGGTGATCTTTGGCGAACGCGATGCCGCGTCCCGTGCTGCCTCGATAATTCGGGTGAAAGACGGCGTAGCCTTTTGCGGCGGCGACCTGGCCTGGATAGCTGTAGTAAGAAACCCAGCCGTTCGAAACGTGGGACTCTGGGCCGCCATGCACGAAGAGCTGCAGCGGGTACCGTTTGCCTGGTTCTTCATCGAGTGGCCGCACCAGTACTCCTTCGACCGTTTGGCCATCGCGAGAGGTGTAGGTGACGACTTGCTGTTTGGCGAGCCGTTTTTCTTTCAGCCACGGGTTGAGATCAGTCAGCCGTTTTGCGGCATTCTGGCTGCCAGCTTGCGAAAAGACTTCGGGCAGATGCGACGGACTATGGGCGATCATTGCACATCGGTCTGCGGAGTCGTTGGTCGAGAATGATTCGAAGACTGCGGCGGTCGGCTGCGAGTCAACTTTCAATTTGGCGGCAGCGCCGTCGAGCTCGATTGATCCGAATTCAGACAGGCAACTATTGTGGGCGAGGAATCGAATCTCGGACTTGCTCGTCCAGTGAAAGTCGATGATGTTTGGCAGGTAACCGGCTGTTGCGTCGACGAAGCCTTCAGCACTGACCGTTGCGATCCAGAGTCGCCCTTCGCTTGGATCGTTGATGTCTTCTCCGGAAAGGAATGCGACCTTGGTACCTTCGGGGCTCCACGCAACATGCCCGATCTTGCCGGGGTTCTTGAACTTTTGGATGACCGCTCCGGTCTCCGCGTTCAGAACGTGAATTCGGCGGTACATATAGTAGTGATCGATCAGCGGAGTTGGGGCGAGCGCGACGGCGAATGACTTGCCGTCAGGGCTCCAGTGAAGTTCGGACGCGGAGCCGGCGACGTCCAGCAGCCGTGCTTCTTCGGCTGATCCAAACTTGGCGTCCGCGATCCAAATGCGTGTCGATTTGAGATTCTCTTCGTAGCCTTCGGCGTTGAAGCCTTTGTCTCGGAGTTTCTTTTCCTCCGGATCGTCCTTTTCCTTGGCGAGGAACGCGATCTGTTTGCCGTCGGCTTTCCACTCGTAGCTGGAGATGGATGACGAATGCTCGATCAACTTGCGAGCCTCGCCGCCGTCGATGGGGATGACGTAAATCGAGGTGTTTTTGTCGTCGCCTCGCTTTGCGAGGAACGAGATGCCGGAGCCGTCAGGAGTCCACGCGATGCTGCTGATGCTGACCTTTCCGGTGATGAACGGTCGAGACTTGCCGGTGTCTGAGTCGACGACGTGTAACTCGGTCCAAGCCGAGCCGTTGTCGCCTTTCAGTGGGTCGCGTTGAACTCGGACTGTGTAGGCGATTGTTTTGCCATCCGGCGAAATGGCCTGGTCGGCGACGCTCTTCATTCTCGCGACGTCGAGCGGCGTGATTGTGTCGTCAGCGGCGATGGCCACTGCTGAGAATGTCGATACCGCAAAGCCGAGAGCGATACTCAGCAACAGGCTCGCGGATAAGTCCTTGCAATGCTCCATTCGGTGGACAAGACGCTGCATCGAAAACTCCTGTGGATGTAGTCACGTTCGAATTGTCAGTTCTTCGCCGGATGATAGCGGCGGGGATGGAGATGTTGAGCGACGCGCTGGAAGATTTGTTGGCGAGACTGCTCGTTGCATTCTGGATGTCGCGGTTCCGCGCTGGCTGATAGACATTCCACGTCGAATGCTGGATCATCCTGCCTCGCGTTCTCACAAATTCAACGACGCTATCGTCGAGATCAATTCTGCAACCAGGAGCCTGAAGATGAAGCTGTTCCATGCTGCCGTCCTGACCGTCCTGCTCATTACGCAAACCGTGATCGCTCGTGCTCAGGACACGCCGGGAAATATCCCCGGAGCCGTGCTTTGTCAGGGGAATTATCAGACCGAAGACGAGGCCGTGAGGCAATTGGAACGTCTGGCCGCAACGTGGACGACGCAGAAGGACTGGACGGCTCGGGCGAAGCAGATTCGTCAGCAGATTCTTGTCGGAGCGAAACTTGATCCGCTTCCTGCGCGAACGCCGCTCAAAGCCATCGTCAGGAACAAGCGGAGTTTCAAAGGGTATTCGGTTGAGTCCGCCGCTTTTGAAGCTCGTCCAGGATTCTTTGTGTACGGCAATCTTTATCGGCCAGCGAATTCAGGCGGGAAAGCTCCGGGAATTCTTTGCCCGCATGGTCACGCTCGCGGACGTGACGGAGGACGGCTTCGAGCCGATCAGCAGAATCGTTGTGCGACGCTGGCTCGCATGGGGGCGGTCGTCTTTTCTTATGACATGATCGGCTACGGCGATTCCGAGCATCTTGGGTGGGACCACAAACATCCGCAGGCTCTGACTCTGCAAACGTGGGGCAGTATTCGAGCGCTCGACTTTCTCCAGTCGCTCGAGGATGTGAATGGTGATCAGCTCGGCGTGACCGGATGTTCGGGCGGTGGCACGCAGACCTTTCTACTGACGGCGATCGATGAGCGTGTGAAGGTCGCCGTGCCGGTCGTCATGGTGTCAGCTCACTTCTTCGGCGGCTGCCACTGCGAAAGCGGCATGCCGATTCACAAGACGGCGAAGCTGGAAACCAACAATGCCGAGATCGCCGCGCTGACCGCTCCGCGACCGTTGCTGCTGGTTTCGGTAGGCGGAGACTGGACGAAGAACAATCCGAAGGTCGAGTACCCGTACATTCGCAGCGTTTTCAAAACTTTTGGTGCTGAGGGCTCGGTCGAGAACAAGCACTTCGCCGACGAGGGACACGGTTATCAGGAATCGAAGCGGCAGGCGATGTACCCGTTCATGGTGAAACATCTCAAGTTGAACTCGAAGGGCGTGCTTGATGCCTCGACCGGTGTCTTCGACGAGGCGGGCAACACGATCGAAGATGTTGACGCGATGCGAGTTTTCGATGCCAGCTTTCCACTGCCGAAGCACGCATTGAAGCCAAGCACGATCGTCAAGTTCTGAGTTCGGTATCCGAATACTTCGGAAGAGGCTGTGATCTTTCAATCGGCATCCTGGTAGGCTGGAACAAGCTCCGCGCAGTTCCGGTAGTCGCGAGTTAGAACGCGGATTCATTGCCGGAACTGCGCGGAGCTTGTTCCAGCCTACGAAGAATATCGACCTCGAAGGATCACGCATGAGACTGTTCTGGCTGTTGATCGTTTTGCTGGGAAGTGGTGCGTCGTGCGTCGCTGATGACTGGCCGACGTGGCAGCATGATCAACGGCGGAGCGGGTTCAGCAGTGAGTCCATCGACGTTTCGAATCTGAGCGTCGAGTGGACGTGGGAGTCGAACTTTCCACCGCATCCGGCGTGGCACGGGCCGGCGAAGTGGGATGCGTATGCGCGAATCCGCGATCTGCCGGCGATGCGAAGTTATGACCAGGTCTTTCACGTTGTGGCTGTCGGCGACTCTGCCTTCTTCGGATCGTCGGCGGACGATTCGGTGCGGTGTCTGGATCTGGCGACGGGCAAGCAACGCTGGAAGTTCGTAACCGACGGCCCGGTTCGCGTCGCGCCGCTTGTTGACGAGGGGCGAATCTACTTTGGCTCGGATGACGGATTCGTCTATTGCCTGAAGGCGTCGGACGGTGACTTGTTGTGGAAGTTTCGGCCGGTTGAGCCGGGCAATCGAATCCTTAACAACGGGCGTTTCATTCCTTTGAATCCGTGCCGCACGGGCGTTGTCCTGAACGATCGCAACGTGTGGTTTGCCTGCGGAATGCTTCCGTGGGAACCCTCGTGGTTGTGCTCGGTGAATGCCGTGACGGGGAAGGCCGAGGGCGACGGGACGTTCGTTCGAAAACTGACTGGCAGGACACTTGAAGGGGCACCGGCCGTTTCGTCGGACCTGGTTCTGTTTCCGCAAGGGCGAGTCGCGCCGCAGGTATTTGGCAAATACGACGGAAAGGATCTGGGTTCCTTCAAGAAAAGCGGTGGCGGCTCGATCGTTGTCGTGTCTCTCGACTCAAGCATCTTTCACGGCCCGGCGACTGATTCGCGTCGGGGCGGTATTGGACGCAGCGATCCGAAAACGAGGGAGATGGTCGCGGGCTACGGTCGCGGCAGCGCGCTGGTCGTCAGTGACCGAGTGTCGTACATGCTGGCAGACGATGAGTTGATCGCTTCTGATCTGGCGACTCGGAAAGTGCTGTTTCAAGTGCCGTGCGAGCAACGGTTGTCACTTGTCGGTACGGCCAGCGTCGTCTTTGCTGGCGGCGAAGATTCTGTCGCCGCATTTGATGCTTCGACCGGTCGACGGATCTGGCAGCACGACGTCAACGGGAAGACGTACGGTCTGGCTGTTGCCAACGGTCGGCTCATCGGGAGTACGGATACTGGAGCGATTTACGCCTTCCGCGAGGGGCACTCGAATTCTGAGGCGGCAGCACAACGGCCGGTCACAGAGCCATCGAACAAGCTGACTGAAGATTCGAACCGAGTGTTGCGAGATTCAGCCGCCTCGGCACGCAAAGACCGTATTGATGATGAGCACCTGCTGGGACATTGGTTGTTTGAGCGGTCGCATGTGAGAGGCAAGGTTGTCGAGAATCTCGCCGGCGGTCGCGTCGGGCGAACCGTCACAGGACCGCTGCTTGAAACCGTCGGAGATCGGCAGGCGTTGGAGCTTGATGGCAGCGGGCAGGGGATTGTGATCGCTGAAAATTACCGCGATGCGAATATGCCTCGTCGTACGATTTCGGTCGAAGCGTGGGTGCGAGTGGACGAGCCACAAACATGGGGCGGCATTGTCGGAGCGATCCAGGACAACGGCGATTTCGAACGCGGCTGGCTGCTTGGTTATCGTGACTCGAAATTTAGTTTCGCTTTGGCCGGGGCGGAAGGGAACGGGCGACTGACCTATCTCACGGCAAAGGTTGATTTTGAAGTCAGAAGCTGGAGCCACGTTGCCGCGACCTATGACGGTGCCACGATGATCCTCTATGTAAACGGCAAGCCGGTCGCCGAGTCAAAGCAGCAGGCCGGCGATATTCACTATCCCCCTCAGGCGTTCTACGAAATTGGCTCGTACCACGACAAAGATGAGCATCATCGATTGCGGGGAGCCATTC
>JBLFXD010000257.1:0-8398 GCA_047611045.1 Planctomycetaceae bacterium
TGGCCATTATGCCGGAGAACATGTGGCTCAACGTGCATCTGAAGGGTGGTGCAAAACTTGCCGAGGAGGTCACGAAGCAGATCGTCGCGGCGGACCGGCTGCAGCAGTCGTTTCTGGCGTGTGGCAAGGCAGCTGCCCAGGCCGCAAAACAAATCGACCCGCGCATTCAGATCTGCAACATGGAGCGGCAGGCGAATTCGTTGAGGTACGTCAACGAGACGATTTCCATGCAGGCGGAGTTTATTCAACTCTACGGCGGAGATTCCGTCGACCCTGCTCATACGAAACGATTGCGGGAGCACGGCGTCCGCATCAACTTCTGCTGTGCGAACGATGCTGAGTTCGTCGACGCTCTGTTCAAGGCCGGTGCCGAGTTCCCGCTCGTGGACCGACTCGCTGCCATGTTGAAGGTCGCCGACCGAAATGGCATCGCTCGGCTGAAACCGGTCTATCGGCCTGGCGTCACGCATGGGCCGATGGTCGGTCACATTAACGCGAATGACATTCTGATCTGGGCCAGGTTCTCGAAGTCGGGCAAGTATCAATTGACCTTTCGCGACAGTCAGGGAAACTCCCCGCACAGCGTGTCTGCTCACGCAAAGCAGGAGAGCGACAACTGTGTTCACTGGAAGCTTGAAGGCCTGCGGCCCGGAACCCGTTACCAATACGAGATCTCATCAGAAGGGCAGATACTCATTCACGGCGAGGACTGCTTCTTCGAAACGCCCAGCAAAGAGGCATCAACGGTCGTGCGACTCACCTTCGGGTCGTGTGCTCGCGAGGACGAGGGCTCCAGCGCGGTCTGGCGCCGGATGCGGGACGTCGATCCACACGCGGTCGTGCTGCTGGGCGATACGCCGTACATCGACTCCACCGAACTGGACGTACAGCGCCGGCGACATCGCGAGTTCGCTGCTGTCCCGGACTTCCGCCGACTGGTCCGCAACCGGTCGCTGTATGCCACCTGGGACGACCACGATTTCGGACGCAACGACACCAACGGCATCCTTCCCGGCAAGGAGAACTCACGCCGGGCGTTTGTCGAATACCACGCGAATCCGTCGTTCGGCGACGGGAAGCAGGGCATCTACACGAAGTTTCGCCGTGGTGGTGTCGAGGTCTTTCTGCTCGACACGCGCTTCTTCGCTGCGACAGAAGCTTCGCCGTTCGATGAGACCAATCCGTCTTTGCTCGGTAAAACTCAGTGGCAATGGCTGCACCGTGGGCTGAAGGCATCGACCGCGCCGTTCAAGGTGCTTGCCTGTGGCATGATCTGGAATAAAGCCGTCCGGCCCGGCAAGCAGGATCACTGGGGCACTTATCCTCACGAACGCGATGCCCTGTTTGAGTTCATCGGGCGCGAGAATATTTCCGGTGTGGTGCTGATCGGCGGCGACATCCATCGCACGCGAGTCCTGCGACACCACTCAAGCGAACAAGCTGGCTACCAGATTCCGGAATTGATTACATCACCCGTCCACGACGGGGTCATCGCGAACGCCAAACAGCCCCATCCCGCACTCATCCACGACTCCGGCGAGCCCAATTCATTCCTGTTACTAACCGTCGACAATCAAGCGAACCTCGCCACGTTGACGGCCAGCTTCCAGAACAGTGCCGGTCGAGAGTTCTACCGACTGAATCTGACCGACCGCGACTTGAAATGAAGCGATGATTGTTGGCTGCCGAGTTGCCAGTCCGTTCTCGCTGTGTGCTATCCGGGACAGTCAGCCCACACGACCAGTTTCTGGAACAGCGATCGCAAGCCGCGAAACGACGCTCGACTTTCCCCGGTTGAGGCTGGCAAAGTACGCGCTCGCTCCGGACGGAAGAAACGGCCCGAAAGCGCGGGCCTCATCACCCGTCGTCGGTCGTTCGATCTTCACGACATCTGCTCCCAGATCCGCCAGAATCATGGTGCAGTACGGCCCTGCCAGCACCCGAGTCAGATCCAGGACTTTCAACCCTGGCCAGTGGAAGAACAGCCGTCGCACTGCCTGCATCATCCGCACCTTCTCCTTCAGCCTTCCGCGACTCCGCCATTGATTTGCTCCTCTGTCAAAACGCCTGCAAGGCCTCTCTCCGCCGAGCCAGCCTACATTCTGTCGAAGGTCACGGTAAGCCAGTTTCATACAACGGCACCCTGACCTCGCAGAGTCGTCCGCAGTAACTCAACATTAATTTCCCGTGGTGTAACATCCTGCCTGATCGAGAGGGCTGCTGCGGTGCCAGCGGCTTCGCCGGTCGCGTAACACGGAGGAATCACTCGGGCCGAAGCTGCTCCTTCATGGTCGGCTGAAATTGGCCGACCGGCGACCAGCAGATTGCTGACCTGACGTGGTACGAGACAACGGTACGGGATTTCGTAGTGATCGGAATGTATCCCTTCCAGGCGACCGCGCGGACCGTCAGGGTCATGGATGTCGATGGGATACGAACACTGGGCGATACCGTCCTCGAACCGGCGTCCCTCCAGCACGTCCTGCCCGTTGAGCACATAATCTCCCAGAATATGCCGCGTTTCGCGGATACCAACCTGGCTGGCCGTCGCCATCAATTGTGCGTCTTCCAGACCGGGGCAATGCGATCGCAGGAAACCAACCAGTTCCCACGCCTGCCGCCGACTCTCGATCTCGGCGCGAGACAAATCATCCGGATTTGTTCCGTCGATATTCTGAACGCGAGTTGTGTTGATTCGCCATTGCCCCGGAGTGGGCTCGCGATAGAGATTCAGGAACTCTCGCTCCAGAGTCCATTCGCCACGAGCCCTGGCTTCCTTCACAATGCACTCGAACAGACGCTCGCCCGGATGCAGAACCTCGTGTTCCCGCATCCAGTCGGCCACCTTTTCGTCATTCACATTACCAATGGACAGGAACAGCGTGACGGGCATCATCCTGCCGTCTTCACGCCGGCCGATTTCGAATGGTGCTCCCGCTTTGACGGCGATGTCACCATCACCTGACGCATCAATCACGACTTTGGGGCGCAGCAGACCGAGACCTGCCTTGTCGAGGATGACGATGTCCGTGATCCGTTCGCCCTGCATCTCGACGTCCACGAACGACGTGTGGAATCGTATCTGTGCACCGGAGTCGCAGACCATTTCCAGAGCAGCCATCTTGAGCGACTCCACGTGAAACGGAGTCACGTTGGCATGTCCCAGCTTGATGAACGAAGACCACGCGGTACCGGGTTCAGTCGCCGAGGGATCCACAGCGCCGCCCATGGCGACCATTCGGTCGATCACTTCCTGAAAGACGCCGGCAATCAGCTGCCGTTTGCCGTCTGCGGTGTACGACGTCATGAAGGGGCCGACCATGCCAGCTGTAGAAGTGCCTCCAAGAAAACCATATCGCTCGACCAGTAGGGTCGAGGCACCATTTCGGGCCGCGGCAGTTGCAGCAGCAACTCCCGCTGAGCCACCTCCAATCACAGCGACGTCTATGGAAGCACGTAGAGGAATGGTCCATGTTCGACTGATTGTTTCGGGAACGTCCGACATGTAAACCGGTCCTTATGAAGTCGTCGGTGCCCAGATTGGCAATTTTGCTTCACTTCAATCCGCTGTGGCAAGGTCGAGAAAGACGATGTGCGATGGATTACCAACTGCGGCGTAGTTGCCCGTGAACTTGAGGCTCCCGGTTTTGCGGTTCACTTCAAAGATGGCAATGTTGTCGGCTCGCTGATTTCCACAGTAAAGAAACCTGCCTGTGGGATCGAAGCTGAAGCTGCGGGGATAATTCCCTCTTGTCCATTCTTCGCCGAGGAACGTGAGCTCGCCTTTCAAGCCAACAGAAAAGATGCCGATGCTGTCGTGGAGCCGGTTACCCGCATAGACGAATTTTCCGTCAGCCGAAACCAGGATTTCAGAGCAGAAGTTACTTCCCGCAAATTCAGGCGGGAGCGTTGAGACTGTTTGGCGCGCGGCCAGTCGTCCCAACTGGGCGTCGTAGTCGAACAGCACGATTGTCGAGCCTTCTTCCTGGATCGAGTAGAACCATCGACCGTTGGGATGAAAATGGAAGTGTCGCGGGCCATCCCCCGGCGGCAGCCAAACGGCGTGCGGTTCGTTCGGCGTCAGGACACCTTTGCTGTCATCGAATTTCCAGACGAAAATTCGATCAAGAGCCAGGTCGACATGCAGTACGAACCGTCCCGAAGGATCGGCCTGAATCATGTGCGCGTGAGTACGGTCATGTCCGCTGATCGCAAAGCTACCCGACGGAGCGTTGGTCGCTTTGGTCGGCCCTATCTTTCCGGCATCGTGTCTGATGTCCGTGGCTTCGCCCAACCGACCATTCGGTAGAATCGGAAGCACCGAGACTGAGCCGCCAAAATAGTTGGCCACCAGCAGAAACCGGCCCGACGGATGAATGCTCACATAAGTTGGACCGGCGCCGCCCGAGCGGACGGTGTTAAGCAACGTCAATTGCCCACTTGATCGATCGATAGAAAAGGCGCTGATTGTACCTTCTTTATCCTTCCCCACGCGATCGGTTTCGTTCGCGGAATAGAGTCGCGTTCCCTGCGCATTCACAGCCAAGCAGCTCGGGCTTGTTCCCATCTCCTGAAGACCAGCGGGCGTCATCGCGCCCGTGTCACGATTCACCCGGAAGAGATGAATTCCGCGACCATTTCCCGGCGGCAGATCGACTTGAGTGTCCAACACATCACGGAGAGGAGAACTGAACGTTCCCACATAGGCAATGAGCGGTCCACGGGGTTCACTCGTCTGCGCGTGTAATACACCGGTAAGAAGTGGCATGACGCATGTTAGGACTGCAGAGGCCTTCAGCAGAGACCGCCGGTTTCGATGGAGTAGATTCATGTCAGGAAACATTCTGTATGGTTGGTGGCGGTTTTAGACTTCGAGAGATTGTTCTTTAAGTTCGAATCGCTTCCTATTCAGCAACTGCGTTCGGAATCCGGGGAAGCAGAATCCGTGTAGCGTGAACCTTTCCGTGATGCACTGTCTGCCTGGCCGTGACGAGCTTGGCATCAGCGTTCTGATCGGCTGCCGTGTTGTGGTTGCGATCGTAGTTCGGAAAGTCGGAACTCGTAATGTCCAACCGGATGCGGTGCCCAGGGAGAAAGGCATTTGAGGTCGGATTCATTTGGATCGAGTATCGGATAACCGTGTCCGGCTCAATCAGTGCGGGCCGGTCGAGACCGTCTCGGTATCGCGCGCGGACCATTCCCAGCGACACATCACGGGCCATACCGTCAGGAGCGACGTCGATCAGTCGCACAAAGAAGTCGGTATCCGGAGCCGACGACGAGGCGAACAGTTCCACCGTTGGATTGCCGGTCACCTCGAACCGCTCAGTCAGCGGCTCGGTTTGATAGACCAACACGTCCTGCCGTTTCGCCAGAGGACGCTGATCGGTGGGGATCACATACAGCGGCGGACCATGCAGCGACGGCACGGGGTTCTGCGGGTCATAGACGAACTGATCAGTGCCGGAGTTTTCCGGCGACCGTCGGACCAGCCTGCCATCACCTTTCGGAGTGTTGGCTGCTCCGTCGCTTGTGATGAAGAGTGTGTGATCCTCGGCTCGTTTGAGAGGCCACTGCGGTTCGTCCCGCCAGCGATTTTCACCCATGACGAAAATGCGAACGGGAGCCGTCGCATCGACGCCGTTCGTCTCGCCCTTCAGCCAGTAGTCAAACCAGCGAATCTCCAGACCGACCGAATCCAAAGCGGCAGCGGAGCCAAAGTCGATGTTGCCATACTTACGCCGTTTGGAATGAGCCCACGGCCCGATGATTGTTCGAGAACCCGTCCGGGCAACTTCAGTACGGGCCTGGGTCATGATCGCCTTGTCCAGCAGCATGTTCCCGTTGCAGTGGTCTGACCAGCCGATGAGGTTGAGATTCGGCACGGCGATGTCTTTCACATCTTCGTGCAACTTCCAGGGATCGGTGTGCGGGTTCTTCAACCAGTCGCGGACGGCGGTCGTTTCGTCTTCACAGACGTCGGGCGGCAGTTCGAGCCAGGGCAGGAAGTTGAGCCACTTTTCTGACTGGCCAGCGTCCCAGAGTTTCCGGATTTCCGTCTTCGAGTTGGTTCCCGGTCGTCCGGCACGGTGACGCATATCTGGAGACATGCTCGTCACCCACCAGTGCAGCCGTCGCCCCGGACGGATCGTGCCGGGTCCTTCGAGGTCGGTGTATCGAGCGGGAATACTGAACGCAGCCATGGCCACCAGCGAAGGCGGCCGTAACGCCGCCAGCCGCCATTGCAGAAATGCATTGTACGACGCCCCGAACGTGCCGACTTTTCCGTTCGAACCCGGCAGCTTCGCCGCCCATTCCACGGTGTCGTAGCCGTCTTCCGCATCGTGCGTATCAAATCGCAGAAACGATTCCCACTGGCCGTCCGAATCGAATCGTCCGCGCGCGTCCTGAGAGACGACGATGTAACCAGCTTTGACATAACGATCCACGCCGCCGGTACGTTTTCCGTAAGGAGTCCGCATGACGAGCACGGGGTACGCCACGTCACCGGCCGGCCGGAACACATTGGCACGCAGGATGACCCCGTCGCGCATCGGAACGGCGACGTTCCGAGCGGTGACAACCTCGATTTCGTCGGCCCCGGCGCAAAGCTGCGTTCCGACAATCGCGAAACGCAGAGTAAGTAAGTGCGAGTGAAACAGCCGCCTGATCATGGTGCGAGGCCACATTGAAGTATCCAATTCTTTTTTATTTCGAAGATTCGCGGCCAGCCAGCTGTGTGACGGCGCCAACCCGGCAACGACTGGTCGTCTATCCGGGATCGTCCAGCAACGCGTCCAGTTCCTGATTGAGACGCTTGACGACCTCACGGGAGTCCTCACGACTGACAATATTTATCATTTCATAAGGATCGGCCTGCAGGTCGTAGAGTTCGTCCATCCCGTCGAGTTCCAAGTAACGAATGAGCTTCCAGCGTTTGGTTCTGATCGCTCGATACCCCATCTTCTTCACCCGAGGAAACACTGTGTCCGTGTTGTATTGAATCAGAAATGATGAGCGCCAGTCAGCAGCAGGCGGACCTTTCAGCAGCGGGACGAGACTGCGACCGTCCATACGCTGACTTGACGTCGAGCCTGCCAGGTCGAGCAGTGTGGGAGCCAGGTCGATACTCAGTGCAAACTCATCGACAATACTGCCCGGCCGGATCAGCGGCGGGAATCGAACGAGCAACGGAATTCGAAGGGCCTCCTCGTAAGCCAGCCTGCGTTCGACGCTCAAGCCGTGCTCTCCGTACCAGTAGCCATGATCGCTGGTGAAGACGAAAACTGTTTTGTCGAGTTCCCCGTTCGCTTTCAATTCATCCAGCAGTAGGCCCACGCCGTCATCGACACCGGCGAGCATGCGCAGTCGATCCCGCACGGTTTCATCGCTCGTGCCTGTCGCTCGACTGAGCGCAGGCATTCCTTCGATCTTCCGCAACAAAGCGGGTTTCCCGGCCAGCGTGTCTGTGACATTCAAGCGTCGGGGAATCGCGACGTCCGCGTACAGTTCACCGTGTCGTCGGGCCGGAAGAAATCGAGCCGCCGTCGGATCGGTAATGCTGCCATCGTCGCGCTGCGTCAATTCCGGATGCAGAGCTTTGTGAGCAACGTACAGACAGAAGGGCTTCGAATGTCTGCGGCGGACAAAGTCAACCGCCTGCCTGTTCAGAACGTCGGTCGTGTGTCCCGTGAACTTGACTCGCTCGCCGTCGACGTTGAGCACCGGGTCGAACGACGTCCCCTGACCTTTGATGCCGACCCAGTGATCAAACCCGGGCCGGGCCGTGTCGTCGTTTCCCATGTGCCACTTGCCAACGTACGCGGTCGTGTAGCCGGATCGCTGCAGATCCTGAGGGAACGTCTTCAGTCGGTGGCTTTGCTCACTGCGGTTGATGTTGTCGAGGATTCCGTGGTGATGTGTGTGCAGTCCGGTCAACAGGCACGCTCGCACAGGCGAACACAGCGGCGTCGTGCAGAAGGCGTTTCGAAACCGCACGCCTTCACGGGCGATACGATCAATCTGCGGAGTCAGTACAAAGGGATGGCCCGCGCACCCAATGTCGTCCCACCGCAGATCATCAACAAGCACAACAACAATGTTCGGGCGGACGCGTGTGTCCGCCGCCGGTACCTGAATCGTGACGACCTGCATCAACAGAGCCATCATCACGAAACACGGAAACCCCCTGCGGCGGCGTTGACCGTGAATGACGGCCCCGCATCCAGTCCAGTTCTTCGATTGCATCGCACGACCTTTCTCCGACTGAAGCACTGCTGACTGATACAACGTCCAAATGTTTCGTCGAGTCGTGGCGAGCTAGGACCGATTGAGAATCAATTGTCGTGGATCGCTCCGCGATCCAACGTTCTGATCGCAGAGCGATCAGCGACAATCC
>JBLFXD010000258.1:0-8392 GCA_047611045.1 Planctomycetaceae bacterium
CGGAGCTTGTTCCAGCCTACTTCCCTGCGTTTACCAATCAGAAAAATCGCAGTCTCTATGCCAGAATCCGGTCCTGCACTTTTCCGTGGACGTCGGTCAGGCGGAAATCGCGGCCTTGGAATCTCACCGTCATTCGTTCGTGGTCGATTCCGAGTAAATGCAGCATCGTGGCGTGCATGTCGTGGACGCTGACGACATCTTCAACGGCGTTGTAGCCGAGTTCGTCGGTCGCTCCGTAAGTCATGCCGCCCTTCACGCCGCCGCCGGCCATCCACATCGAATAACCCTTGATGTGGTGATCCCGACCGCTGCCCTGAGCCATCGGCGTACGACCAAACTCGCTCGCCCAGATGATCAGCGTGTCTTTCAGCATGTCTCGCTGTTTCAAATCTTTGATCAACGCTGCCGTTCCCTGATCGCAAAGCTTCGCGGTGCCGGCCGACGCGTTCTTGATTCCGCCGTGATGATCCCAGCCGCGATGGTAAAGCTGAATAAATCGGACGCCGCGTTCGGCTAGCCGCCGAGCGAGCAGACAGTTTGACGCGTACGTGCCGTCGGCGCCTTTGGTTCCGTAGGACTCGAGCGTCTCTTTGGACTCGTCCGAAAAGTCCATCAACTGCGGAACGCTGGTCTGCATGCGGAACGCCAGTTCGTACTGCGCAATCCGAGTCGCAATTTCCGGATCGTCGACCGTTTCATTGCGGATGCTGTTGAGCTGCTGAACGGCGTTGACGGCTTCACGCTGCTGCTCGGTCGAGATTCCCGGCGGATTCTTGACGTACAGAACCGGATCGCCCTGCGAGTGAAACTGCACTCCCTGAAATCGACTCTGCAGAAATCCGCTGTGCCACTGCCGCGCCGCGATCGGCTGGTTCTGTCCGCCGCCGACTGAAGTCATCACGACGAAACCTGGCAGGTTGTCCGCTTCGGCTCCGAGACCGTACAGCAGCCACGAACCCATCGAAGGCCGACCGCTGATCGACGTTCCCGTGTTCATGAAAGTGTGCGCCGGGTCGTGGTTGATGGCTTCGGTCTTGAGCGACCGAATGATGCACATCTCGTCGGCGACTTCCGCGAGATGCGGAAAGATCGACGCCATCTCGATGCCAGACTCGCCGCACTTTTGAAACGGATGCTGCGGAGCCAGACACTTCAGTTGCTTGCCCTGGAGCTGGGCGATCGGTTGCCCCTTCGTGTACGAATCGGGCATCGGCTTGCCGTCCATTTCGGCCAGCTTCGGCTTATGGTCGAACGTTTCCAAGTGCGAACTTCCTCCGGCCATGCAGAGAAAGATCACCCGCTTCGCCTTCTGCGGAGCGTGCAATTCTTTAATCGCCCCCGTCCACCGATCAACCTGCTTCTTCGGCGTGGCCGCCTGACCAACCGACTGCTCGAGCATCGAAGCCAAAGCGTAAGCACCAAGCCCCTGCGAGGTCCGCCCAATAAACGCACGGCGGGCGAGTGATTCGTTAAACATGTCAGTCTTCCTGATGATCTGAAACTGCGGCTGCAGCAGGTCGGTTAGAATGTCGGCCGGTCGGTCAACTGGATATCACCTCTCCCGCTTGCGGGAGAGGTCGGCCTCTCAGGGCCGGGTGAGGGTTTCAGCTTCAAGAAGAATACACCGTTCGATTCTGTTTTGACGCGGAAGCCCCCTCACCCGCGGCTGAGACCGCGACCTCTCCCCCAAAGGGGGCGAGGTGACTTTGGATTCCGAAGGTGCTCCCGGTCAGCCGAGTAGATCGTAAACAACCTCGCCGGTGGGAACGAGTCGGTGCGGACGGTCCAGCTGGTCGGGGATGAAACTGTCATGCCGAATTCCCAAGCAGTGGTAAATCGTCGACACAATGTCGCCGGGAATCAAAGCGTCGCGAGCCGGGAATGCGCCTGTCTTATCGCTCGAGCCATAGATCAGGCCTTCGCGAAATCCTCCGCCGATCAGCTGAAGACTGTAGCAATAGTTCCAGTGATCGCGGCCGGCGTTGTTTCCGTTGACCTTGGGTGTTCTTCCGAAGTCGCCCATGATCGCGATGACGGTCCGTTCAAGCATGCCTCGATCGGCCAGATCCCCGACAAGACTGGCGACTCCAGCGTCGAGTTGTGGAAGCAGCGTCTTCTTCAGGTTGACGAAGTTGCTGCCGTGAGTGTCCCACGTCGCGTTCGCGTCGGGAGCCCACGACAGCGTGACGAGTCGCGTACCTGCTTCCAGCAGTCGGCGAGCCAGCAGAAGACTCTGTCCGTAAATATTCCGACCGTAAGAGTCACGCAGGGGATCCGGTTCAGACGAAATCTGGAACGCTTCCTGAGCAGCTGGCGACGTCAACAAATCGATGGCTCTGTTCTGCAGGCCGGTCATCCCTTTGGATTCCAGTCGCGCGGTAACCCGCTTGTCCAGTCCGTCGAAGAGATTTCGCCGAGCTTGCAGCCGCTCGGCAGAAACTCCCGTCTGCAGCGTCAATTCGGGAATCGAAAAATCAGTCGCGTTGGGATCTTTCAGGACGAACAACGGATCGTGATGTCGCCCCATGAAGCCGCCAAAGAATCCTGGCTGCGGCGGTCCCTTTGCTCCTTCCTTCGTAATGTATGGCAGCACGACGTGCGAAACGGCATTCTGTTTCGGCGGCCTGAGCATGCTGGCGACGGATCCGAGCGTCGGGTAATCCGTCTGCTTCGCTCCGCCGCCGATCTCGCCTCGATCATGCCCGGTCATGGCGGCATAAACCGCGGCAGCGTGAGCGTTATTCACTCCGTGATGCATTGAGCGAACGATCGTCGAGCGGTGAGCCAACTGTGCCATGCGAGGAAGATGCTCTGACATCTGATAGCCAGGCAGCGAAGTGGCGATCGGCTTGAACTCGCCGCGGATGCCTTCACTCTCGTTCGGCTTCATATCCCACATGTCGAGATGCGATGGTCCTCCGTTTAAGAAGATCACAATACAGGCGTCGGCACTTGCATTGAGACCCTGTGCCTTCCGATCTTCTTCCGCCTGAAGAAGCCGAGGCAAAGTTATTCCCATCAGCCCCAGGCCGCCGACCTGTAACATCTCCCGCCGTGAAGTTTGCTGTGAAATGAAGTTCGAGGAATTCATGTTTCGCAGTCTCTGAGTCTGAAAATCGACCAGCATGTCAGTGGGCCTCGAAAGGCAGCGTGTCGAGTATGACTTTCAGGCCATGTTAAAGAAACGCGTGAACAACTAATTCCCGGATAGCCGCGTAGCGGCGGCAGCATATAGCCTCGGGCGTGAGCCCGAGGAAAAGAATCTAAACGAACATGTGAGCCGCGAAGCGGCGGCAGCAGACGTGATTGCTGTCGCCGCTTCGCGGCTTCAATTTTGGTTGCCTTTTTCTGCGGGCTGACGCCCGCAGCTATGTGCTGCCGTCGCTTCGCGACTCAAGACTGTGCACCTTAAGAGCTGGCGCCGTGGGATACATGGTTCCGCCGCTCCACGGCTGAAATTGAGGCATCAGTTGATCAGTCGTTCTAAGGTAACGGGCCACACGATTACCATCGTCACCGTTCTACCGTTTCCTTTGCGATCTGCCGAAACTTCGATTCAGCTCGATCGTAAGCAGCGCGTGCGGCGGGTCGTTCTTTTTTCGAGATTCGTTTGCTGCGAAACTTCCAAAGTTCTTTGATAACGTCGACACACCAGCGGGCACTGTCGGCTGACGCTCGGATCGGCTTGTCGTCGACGATTACGTTGACAGGGTTTGTGTGAAGTTGCGGAAAGTGTCGGAGCGCTACCCAACTGCTTTTCGCAATGTTGACCGGGAATGTAACTTCGTGTGACGCACCATCGGCCGGCACATCGACGGACGCGACCGCTTCGCCGTTGACGACGATCTCGACCTTCCGCTTCCCGCCGTTGACATAGTCCATTGATCGAGGTGCGTGCAGGTTGACGGTGTCCCCGACAATTCTGCGACCGCCCGACGGCATGACGTTTCCGTACGCAACTCCGATCGGCGTCGCTGGGGCGAAGGCAACGGTCGCTTTCACGTTGACCTTTCCGGCTGCGGACAACTTCACTTCACCGAATCCGGGACGTTGCCCATCAACTGAAAAATCCAGAGCATGAGCGAAGCCGTCGGAAACGTACGACTTTCCCGCCACAATGCCGTCGCACCACTCACCAAAATCGAGCGGATCAACCTTGCCGAGTTGCACGTAAACTCGGCCTTGCCCGACGCGACGACTGCTCATGCAGGGGAAGTCGGTCTCGCCGCTCAGCTTCAGAGGGAAGCCGCAATTCATCAGGTGGTACCAGGTGTTCCACTCCGGGATTCGAGCGGTGTCCATCGCGCTGATGAAATCGCAGACGCCTTCGGCCGTGCTGACGCAGATTTCGAGAGCACCTCCGCCGTTCATGAACGGGATCGCCGTGTTGGGCAGCGTGTTGGCCGCGCGTTCGACGCTTCGCGAGAGTTCTGCAAACGTCAGTTGTTCGTTGCCGTCGGTGTCGATCTTTGCGAACGGCTCGGGCATCAACACAGTTTTCAGTTCGTCTTCGCTGAGCCCTTCGTTCGAATCGGCGTCGTAGGTTTCGAGTAAGCGTTTCCCTTCGTAGCCGGGGTTCACTTGCAACGCTGAATGCGGATAACCGGTGACGCCGCCCTGATCCTTGCACCATTTCAAAACGGGCACGGTCCAGGTCGGCCAACCGCGATCGCTGGTTCCTTCCGAGCCAGGGTAGGTCTGATCCTTCAGGTTGAGCAGGCAAACGTGTCCGAGTGCCGCGGAGCCAAATCCACTGATTTCGAGGTCGTACTTCAGCAGTGTCGACGCTTCGCTGACGGCGTCAGCCTTCGGGCTGAAGTAGTTTCGTTGAAAGTCGAAACACGGGCCCCACGTCAGGACGCAGCCGACGTTCAATCCTTCGCCCTTAACCTGCAGAAACATGTCCTGCGGACTGACACCCTTCGTCGGCGAGTCGTAGTGCGAGCACCCTGCTCCGTGAATGTGATGGTCGCCGCTGTAAAATCCGCTCAGCATCGGATCGACCCAGCGATTCATTCTCAGCTTCACGGGTGGATCGTTGGAGTCCTTCACCACAATCTTCTTCTTCAGTACGCGGTATTCGGGGCCGCGAGAAAAGTGCACGGTGAATTCGCCCGGCGGCAACAGGACGACGTCTCCGTGGTTTCGATAAATCTGCGGTTGAAAGAAGAAGTCGGGAGCCAGCCGCTTTGCCTGCGATGGGTAAATCCGGCCAGACTTATCACGAATGATCAGCCGACCGACTGTGGGCCACCCGTCGACGTCGTGGATCGCCAGTTTGACGGGCACTGCCGGCTTCACGTCAAACAGGATCGGCACCTCACCGCGAAACCCAATGTCCTGCGTGCCGGCTCCGACGTCGAACTCCAGAGTCGCTTCGCGCTTGCCGGACTCGCTGGAGTAAACCAGCACGATGGCATACTCGACTTCCAGTCCGCTGAGCTGTCGGGTCATCGGCGGACGTTGAAACATCTCGACGGCCAGAAATCGATTTGCTCCGCCTTTGGGACTCTCGCCATCGTTGAGTTCCGTTTGTGCCTGCCTCTGCAGGATCGCTTCCGCCGCCCCCGAGTAAACCGGTCCGGCTTGACGGCTGCGAACTCGCAACTGGTTGGCGACCGTACTGTGGTTGACCACTTTGACCAGCAACGGAGTGAACCCGCCCTGCTGAATCGTCGCCGCTCCGGGTCCGCGTTCGACTTTCACACGGACTTCGGGATTCAACGAGACGGCCGCGACGACGAGCGGATCGAGCAACTTCTGAATCGCCTTTGCATCACGCTCTTTCTGCGCTGCGGCGATTTTTTCAGAGAGCGATTTCGGCAGCGGCTGGCCGAGAAATTCGAACGCCTCGACCAGCCGTGCAACGTTCGCGGCGAGCGGTTGCCCTTCGACAGGTTCGTAGGCGAGTTCGGCGGCATGGGTGCGAGGGCTTGTGCAAACAACGACAAGAAGAATCGTGGCAAGTAGATGGCGTCGCATTGGGAGTAACTCCGTGGTGTCGAGAAGCAATTCAGTATCGCTCGTGCCGAATATCGGACTGCACGTAATTCATGATTCGTCTTTTTACGCAAGGATCGAATCTGATTCGGCCCAAAGGGCCAGCCCTATGTCAGCCCTATGTCAGCCCTATGTCAGCTCAGGGCAACGCCCTGGGGATACGAATGCGAAACTTCGAAAAGCCCCAACGGGCAACGCCGTTAAGGATTTTCAGTTCCAGTCTTTGCCACCAGCTTTAGCTGGTGGATACGTGGTGTATTGTGGTGAAACAGCCGGCTTTAGCCGGACTTCACTTGTGGCTTCAGCCAGTTGACTAACTGCGCGACGGAAAGTCCGGCTGAAGCCGGCTCACCAGATTGTCCATTGCTGAGACACCACCGGCTAAAGCCGGTGGCAAATACAAGGAGAATCCGGCGGTGAAAATCGTTAACGGCGTTGGGGCTTAAATTTTCATTTCGCCTGTGATCCCAGGGCTTTGCCCTGGGCTAACATAGAGCTGGCCCGTTGGGCCGAAAATTTACGTTGCGAAAGTTAGATCGGCGGTGTCTCACACTTCCGGCAGCACCCACGGTTTCCGATATTCCGGTCGAGTTCGCAGGGCGTTGGCCTCGGCGTCGTTCTCAAAGGTTTCGGTCTTCGCGTCAAAGGTCAACTGTCGACCGACTCGGGCGGCGATGTTGCCGGCGTGGCAGAGGACTGATGCAGGGTGCCCGACGGTTTCGAGATCGCACGCGGGTTTGTCTCGCGACTTGATGCAGTCGATGAAGTTCTGGACGTGCGGGCCTTCGAAGCTGTCGCCCTTCACTTCTTTGATCAGTTTGTTTCGAGCCGTGTAGGCACTCCACCCTGTGTTTCCGATGATGATGTAGCCTTTGTCGCCGTACAGAGCCGCTCCTTCGGAGTTCTGATGGAACGAGTACGGAGCCCAGATTCGCATCTCGTAGGTCAGCAGTTTGCGATGCTCGCCCGAGTGGTATTCGTAGTTGACCTGCAGCGTGTCGGGAAATTCCTGAGCATCGTCGAAGTACCACTTGCCGCCGGACGCCTGAATCTTTCGCGGCATACCCGGCAGTGGATCGCCTTGAGCTTCGCACGCTGCTGACAACGCGGCGACGGCCATGTCGAGACGATGCACTCCGTCGTTGCCGAGATCTCCGGTTCCGTAGTCGTAGAACCATCGCCAGCGTCCGTGAAAACGGTTGCGGTTGAACGGTCGTTTCGGAGCCGCGCCCAGCCAGAAGTCGTAGTCGATTCCCGGAGGCGGATCACTGTCCGGCGGAAAACCGATCGCGCCCTGCTTCGTGCTTTCCCAAGCTTTGGCGACCATGCACCGTCCGAGCGCTCCGGTCCGGATGAAATCCAGAGCCGAGATCAGTCGCTCGGTCGTGCGATGCTGCGAACCCATCTGCACCACACGTTTGTGCTTCTTCAGAGCCGCGACCATCGTCTGTCCTTCGACGATGTTGTGACCGTCGGGTTTCTCAACATAAACGTCGATGCCGGCCTGACAGGCCATGATCGTCGGGATGGCGTGCCAGTGATCGGGCGTGCCGACGACCAGAGCGTCGAGCTTGTAGTCATCGATCAGTCGCCGAAAGTCTTTCTCGGCGGCGGGCTTCGTTCCTTGCCGTTTTGTGACTTCGGCAACGGCCTTGTCGCGTTTCGCCGAGTCGAGGTCGGCGATCGCGACGATTTCGGCGTTGGGGTTCGACGCGAAGGTGCAATTCAGCGAGTAGGCTCGTCCGCCTCCGCCGACGACGCCAACCCGAACTCGTTCGCTGGCCGCGGCCTTCGCTGCCTGGTGACCTGCCAGCACGGTGGCGGCCGCAGCCGTGGTCGTTGAATTCTTCAGAAACTGACGACGATCCATGACGGCTCCCTTTTAAGTTCGGTAGAGAATGCGACTTATTTGAACTGCCGGAACTGCACGGAGCTTGTTCCAGCCGACCAACGCTTAGCAAAGGTCCTGCGAAAAAAAGTTGGACCTGACAGCATGCTGTAGGGTGGGCCGACGACAGGAGTCCCACCGGTTCTACTAAATTTCGAAGTGGTGGGACTCGTGCCTCGGCCCACCCTACCTGCTCCGGCAAAAATCAACCCCGTCTTCGTGGCACGTGTGCTTCGATTGTGTCTGACAGCATGCTTATCGTTTCGCACGCGGAGGCGTTCGTCAAACCGGATGTACGATCGTCACAGTTGGTCTATTCGTTCGGGCTGTCACTTTTCGGCAATACGCGGGTTTCGGGATGGACCGGCCATTCGTCACGCCTGCGACAACAGTGACGATCACGGAATCTCTGCCAATGTCGGAGTTGGTTTCGGATATTTCACCTGAACCAAACCTGTGAGTTATCTCCCCTCCGCTTCGCTTCCGAGTATTTGAAATACGGTT
>JBLFXD010000259.1:0-8368 GCA_047611045.1 Planctomycetaceae bacterium
ACGTTTTCTTGGGATGATCGTCGCCGGCGCAGTGGCGACCGGAATCAGCTACGCAGCGGTCGCCAGCGTTGGGGAACTCTACCAGATTCCCCAGGAACTTCTGGCCCTGGGGATGCCCTCGGCAGAAGAGCTTGACGCAATAGACGCCGCCAGGGTGGTCGCCGACACAGGCAACGCGATGACATGGCTGGCAATCACTGGGGCAATTTTTGGGGGAGTGCTGGCTCTCGTTTCCGGCCTGCTCCGACGTGCTGGCAAAGGAATCGCGATCGGAACCGTCGCTGCGATTCTGGCCGCAGCGGGATTGGGCTACTTGTCAGGCAATCTTGCCATATCAAATTTCGAAGCGTCAAAGGCCAACGCTGGCGGCAACGGTTTGAGTCCTGAACACGAGACGATGATCATGCATGGAATTACCTGGGGCCTGATCGGTCTTGGCGTGGGAGTGGGATGTGGGCTGGCTCGTCCGAAAATTGAGGCAAAGCCGGTCCTTGTGTCCGCGATTGTCGCGGGTGTCATGGGCTGCGTTGCCGGCGGCGTATTTCCGATCACCCTTGGCATTGCTGCTCCACTGGAGAATTCGATCAACCCCGTTCCCATTTCTGGAGTCGGGCGAATGTTCTGGATGGGACTGGCTTCCCTGTTGATATCAGCAGGACTCGGTCGAACAGATTGACGACTTCCGCTTGCGTCTCATTTAAGCTCGAGCGTTGTCACGACTTGCCTGATCTGTGCATCCGAGAGGTTTGTTCGCGATTCATCGAGCATCTTTTCCACGTGGTTCAGACCTTCGAAACCTGACGGATGCCCGATGTTGCCGGTCGGTCCGTCACTGTCGATGAGCAGTTTCTGATCAGCGTCGAAGATCGCGTGAAATGGAACGCCGAAGTGTTCGCGGTCACTGACGATGCGTTTGGTAATCTCGACTCCGTGCTCGTCGCGGACGTTGTCGATTTTCAATAACACATAGTCCTGTTCAAGAAGTTCCCGATTGTCGTCCAGCCACCGGGACATACTGAAGCACGGACCACAGTACCGTTGACCGATGCGTGCCCAGACTTTGCGACCGCTACGTTTTGCTTCCGCGAAAGCCGCGTCCCATTTTTTGCGAGCATCAGCCTGGGCGGGAGCATGGGCAGAAATGAACTCAGCAGCTTCGCTGGCTGCGTCCGGCGCGTCGATTTTCAGATCAACCTGGCCGAGTTTTTGCCCCGCCGCATTTACGGCAACAAGGAATACCTTGTCTTGTTCCGGTTCCGGCCAGTTCTTAGACGCGACAAACGCTTTCGTCTGATCATTCGTCATGTCGCCTTTGGTGATTCGCAGGTTCATGAACGAGCCGACATCTTTCGTGATCTCATAGTCGAGCAGTTTGTCGTTCACGAATTCCTTTACTGCAGATTCATAAATCAACACCAGCAGGTGAAAATCGCCCAGCGTCGAATCACGAAGCACTCGCGAGTATCGATCTGATAGCGGGCGAGTGACCGACTTTCCTGCGACAGGATTCAGCCGACTGATCATCAGCGGCCGGGCTCTTTCCGTTCTGAGAATGAAACCACCCAGAGATGGTTCATATTCAGAGCCCTCGACCGGATCGGTCTGCAAAGTCATGTCCAGCTCAACGGGCAGATTCTTAAGCGTGTAATGCCCGTCGCTATTGGTCATCGTTTCGAATGTCTTTCCCACAAATCTGCTTGAGAACGACTTTCTGAAATCGCGTTTGCCTCGAATAACAGCCCGCACACGTACGGGATGATGTCTCATCGGCAAATCGTCTTTTCCGAGCAACTGACCATGCAGATCGCGTGTCCGTTTCAAATTGAGTTCGAAAGACCCGTCGGAACCATTCAGTCGGGCAATGCCTGCTGCTTTCCCATCTACGGTGTAGGCGAAGATCCCCAATTGAATCGCCTTTGTCTTGAAGGCAAAGCGGCCCCGCGAGTCGGCCTTGATTGAGTGTTCTTCGTCCGTTTCACCGTCAATCGATCCGTACACGATTTCTGCATTGGCCACGTCAACGTCTGGCGGAGGTATCAGAATCCCTTTGACCTCCCGTTCGCCATCCACTTTCCGGTGAAACTTGATCGTCGTGACCTCTCCCGCTTTGACGGTTACACGCTTCTCTTCAGAACGCCATTCGCCAGCATAGACGTTGACCCTCAGTTCCGAGCCTACCTGCACTCGAATTCGCGCAACGCCGTTGCCGTCGGTTTGGACTCCCCATCCGGGGCCGCCGACTCCGGAATGTTCTTCTCCGTCTTCGAGCCAGGAGAACTCATGTCTTACCGTGCAATAGACCCGTTGGTTATTCATCGGCCTGCGCGAGGGCCCTGACGTGACGAGAACTTCGACAGGGGCACCTTCCGAAACTTCCAATCTGGCGATGTTTGATTTTCCAGTTTCCGGCTCGAAAGGAATCAAGTCGACGATGTTGCCTGTCAGTTTCGGATCGTCAACAAACGCGCAGTATGTCGCACCGGGAATACTGTCGACGGCAAACATGCCGTCTCCATCGGTAAATCCATATCGCCGATCGACCTGACTTTCTTCTTCAGCCTGGAAAGACTCGACGCACACCATCAGCCCGCCGACATCGACCCCGTCAGATACAACCTGACCAGTGAGAGCTCTGCGCTGCACACGAGGCTTCAACGTCATCACCAACGCACCATCAATAGCGGTCGTCAGATCTTCGGCGTCTTTCGCCCAACGTGGATCGATGATCTCAACGTATGAGCCGTGCTTCTCCCAGTCTGGGAACCAGCGACACGTTGCTTCGCCCTGCTCATTGGTGACCATCCGTGCGTGCGGAAATGTGCCGGGGATCGCGGGATAATTGTAGTTCGGTGCTCCGGTGCCGATGGATAATTGAAACTCGACATCTGGAACTGGTGAGTCGTCTACCTCACTAACGAAACGAAACTTCTGCGGGCGGCAGTCATCCAGTTCGACGATGAACTTACTGGCTAACGGATCACGCCGGGGCTTACGCTTGAACAAGTATCCCCCAATCTTATAGTCGTCGGTCCACGCAGTAATCTGACGAATTTCTTCATCGTCCAACAGCCGAAAAGTGACCGTCCCGGTATCGTTCGTTTCGCCGTGCCGAATTGAATTGCCTTGAATTTCAGCCGTCACATGAGCACCGGGAATCAGTACGTCGTTCTTCGTCACCGAGATTTCGACCTCACGATCCACACTTGCAAATTGCAGATCGATACCGTCGATGCACGCTGTCCTTAGCTCCCGATTGGAGATCCCCTCAAAGGCGCGGCTCTTGCCGTCTTTCGCACTCGCTGACACTTCCAGATAGAACCAGTGCGATCCCACAATGGGAATCCAGACTTCGAACTGACTTCCATTGACCGTCGCGGCCACAGCCTGCCGCCCGGCTTTCTTCTTTACGCTGACGATGACGTCAAACTCCCGAGCCGGTTGACCTGACACATCTGAAACTCGCCCTCGCAACAACATCTCGCGTCGCGCACCTTCGCCGCGCATGACTGGCGACGTCATCGGTTGAGCATCCTGAGTTTCAGATTCCTGAGTTTCAACGGCCGGCTCGTCATCGGCTCCAGTATCACCATTCGACAACTGAGACGGCTGGGCGGCTTCCTGGCCAGTGGCGACAGTCACTGTCCCGCAGGCAGCAACCGAAATCATTGCCAGCGACAGTAAGACGATCAGCAACCTTGCTCGGCTGGTCAGTTTGACCATGCGGTTCCGTTGCTCATCGAGCAGATCGGCAACGCGGTTTTCGAGTTTCCACCCGGACGTAAACAACCCGACTGCCCCCGGCATCGACGACGAAGTCTGCACGAGCTCAGCCAGTCTCAGCAGAGTCCGGGCGTAAGCGGGAGCGTTCGTCGTCGCGAGCACATAGTTGTCGCAAATCTCCTCCCGGGCCTGGCCAAGTGCTCGATTGTGCCAATTCACCACCGGGTGCAACCAATAGAGTGTTCCCGCGACATTCTGCAACAGAACGGTCAGCGGATCGTGCCTCAGAATGTGCGCAACTTCGTGAACCAGAACGTCGTGCAGATGAGTCGCTGAAACATGCTCCGCGAGATCGGTCGGCAGGATGACTCGTGGCCGAATCAGACCCGCGGACATCGGGCCGGACACTTCGTCGGAAAGGACAAGTTCAGGACGGCGAAGTAATCCCAGCTTCGTGACTACTTGACCAAAGAGTTCCTCAAGCGATCGGTCCCTGTTGGGTTTCGCTGATCGCAGAATTCGGCGAAGCCTCAGACTGCCTGTGACCAACCGAACGCTCACGAAAGTTGCACCAACCAACCAGACCGACAGCAACAAAGTCATCGCCAATTGAACGGCGTTGACGAAGACAGATTGCTCATCAGATTCGGATTGGGTTGCCTCATCTCCGTCCTGGATTATCGAATTTGCAGCCAAACGCTCTGGCAATGAATTCGCACGTGTGCGCATCGTCGAAGTCGGATCTTCCTGCTGCATTATGGGATCTGGTCTCAACCACTCACCGGCAGATTCTCCGTCACGGATCGAGTCCACTTCTGAGTCAATCTCAGCGGACGCTGTCGTCGCCAGAATCTCGTACTCCGTCCGTTGGGAATCGTCGTGTTCCTCGACGCCGGGTGTCTCCGGTAGCTCGATTGACGACGCTGCCGCCGCCCATGGCAACTCGACTGAAACAAAATTCCACCCGGATCGCTGCGACGCAATCACGAGTAGCGGGCTGATCAACATAAGCACCAGTGCCGAGCACAGCACCCAGTACTTCGCCGCCGAATTCCGACGGAAACATGCAGTGATTACGAGACCAAGAGTGCTCGCAATCGTGACTTGCAGCAACACGTTTATCGCCCAGATGCTGAGGTCGTCAATCATGACTATTCCCGTCGTTCACGGTTTCGAAAAGCGATCCGTCGCCACTGGTCGCCGGTTCCGCAGCCTGCCTATGGCTGTCTCTTATCCGCCTTGTTGATCATCTCTCGAATTCGTTTGGCTTCCTTGGCAGTCAACCCTCGATACTCAATCAGAGCGGTGACCATTTCTTCTGGCGACCCCGAGAACATTCGATCGACCATCTGCGAAACCTTCGCCCCCAGCGACGCTTTCCGCACACGTTTCGCCGAGTAGACGAAAGTGCGGCCATCCTCTCGATGAGTCAGCCATCCTCGTTCTTCCAATCGAACCATCATAGTCTGGACAGTGTTTCGCGCAACGTCGCGATTCGCCGAGAGCGCCGCGCGAACTTCCGCGACCGTGACTTCGCTACTTTCCCACACGACTTCCATAATCTCCCGCTGTGCCGGTGTCAGCGGGTTCGTCTCTGCGTTCGCCATGCTGTCTCCACAACCCTTTATGCCTACAAAGTGTCGGCACACCGTACCGACAGTCTGTAGGCAAGTCAATCGCTCTGTCCAGAAAGGACGGACTTCGATTGTTGGGCACGAGCGGGCGACGACGAATAATGAATCCGAGACACCCGATGCACATCTCGGCGTTGTGAAAGTTTTCGCTTGAACTGGAACTTCACGCTCGGAGCAACCAAAGTCCAACGGCAACGCGAAGGACGACATCCAGACGATGACCGAGCAGCCTGAAGGATTAAGATATGAGAATCGCGACCGGTGGGATCATCCACGAGACGAGTACGTGCGTCGAAACGCCGACGACGTTGAGACAGTTTGAATTTGATCGAGGAATCATTCGCGGTGCCGACATTCTGAAACGGTTCCGCGAAACCAACGTCTGCACTGGTGGATTCATAGAAGGAGCTGAGAAACACGACTTTGAACTTGTTCCGCTGCTGCGGGCGTCGGCGTTTCCGAACGGGCTGATCGTTCGCGAAGATTACGATGCGTTGAAGCAGGAAATGCTGGAACGTCTTGCCGAAGCAGAACGCGAGGGCGGTCCCGTTGACGGAGCGTTGCTCGACCTGCACGGCGCGATGGTTGTAGACGGAATCGAGGACGGCGACGGCGACGTCATTCAGGCGTTTCGAGATTACCTCGGTCCAGATCGCCCGATCGTGGTGACGCAGGATCTGCACGGCAATCACACGCGTGCCCGAGTCGCCGCTGCTGACGCACTCGTCGGCTTCGACACATTTCCACATGTCGACATGGCAGAACGAGGCGTCGAAGCTGCTGAGATTATCGCTCGAATTGTCCGAGGTGAAATCCGCCCGCGCATGGCCATTCATCAATTGCCCATGTTCTGGAGCACGGCGTGCCAGGTAACCGCTCACCCGCCGATGGACGAAGTGCTGAGGCAGGTTCACGCGATGGAAGCTCGCCCCGGCATCGTCTGCGTGACGATCGCGACGGGCTTTCCCTGGGCCGACGTCCCGGAAGTTGGCGGTTCCGTCATGGTCGTTGCCGACGGCGACGAAGCCTTGGCTCAGCAAACGGCGGACGAACTCGGCCAATGGATCTGGGAGCGGCGTGATCAATGGCACGTTCCAAAACTGCCCGTTCGCGAAGCTCTGCGGCGTGGTGAAGAGGCCGGCAAGTTTCCAATCATCGTCGCGGATCACGCCGACAATACCGGAGGCGGCTCACCGGGTGATTCGACAGAGGTCCTGCAAACATTCCTCGACCTGAATCTGAAAGACGCTCTGATTCTTTACATGGTCGACGAGGCTGTCGCGAAACAGGCTCATGCCGCAGGAGTCGGCAACCGAATCGAAATTTCCCTCGGCGGAAAATCGTCGCCAGTGCAAGGGAAGCCGGTCGAAGCAACAGCCGAAGTCCTCGCAATTTCAGACGGGCCATTCTCTTACGACGGTCCGATGTTCGCAGGCCTGACCGGATCCATGGGAACGTCGGCATGGTTGAAGATCGAGGGAGTCAACGTCGTCGTCGTCACGGCCCGCGAGCAACCATTCGACATGGCTTTCGCACGATCACTCGGAGTCGATTGCGCCTCGATGAAATACATCTCGCTCAAGTCGGCCGCACATTTCCGAGCCGCGTTTGAACCGATCGCTGGAAGCATCTTCAACATCGACGCCGCCGGAATCCACACTCACGACTTCAGCAAGCTGCCATCCAGCCGCCGAACTCGCGACATCTTCCCCGTTGAGATAAAACCGTCATCCTCAACGAGCTGAGTCGAAACAGAGGTCCCGCGCCGGCTCATATTCTCCTTGGGTAGGGTGTGACCAGCGGGCCGAAGGACAATTGCGGTGTGCCGGCGCGGAGAACTGCGAGTAATCCGGCCGGCGACGAACGTCGACAGGTGCCCGCGCCGGCACACCAGCCGTTTGATTTGCTCCGCTTGTCACACCCTACGCAAAGCATCATGGCCGAGAGGAATTGTTTGATGGACAAGTCAACTGGTACGGCATCTGAACCGGAATCCGAATGCGATTTCATGAACATCGACGAGACTGATTTCTCGACAATGAGCCGACCGGAGCAGATTCGGCACTTCGAAGTCGAAGGTTACGTCGTTCTGCCGAGCATCCTGACTCCGGACATCATCGTGAAGCTGAAAGCGGAACTGGCCGACGCCGAAATGTCGCACACGAGTTACAGCACCGCTCAAACTCGGGCCGACGTGCAGCCGCAGTGGATCAGCAAGACCGCCGCTGAGCTGATTGGCTATCAGCCGATGATCGAGTTCCTCAACGACCTGCTCGGAACGGACATCGTCTTCACTCGAGGGTTCTTTCAGCGGACGCTGCATGGCTCACCGGGTATTTCGATGCACACTGACGGGCAGCCCCACGGTTCGAACCTCTTTGGTTACGAGGGAAGTTGCCCTCGACTGTTGCGAGTTCTCTACTACCTCGACGACCTGACGCCCGAACGCGCACCGTTCCGGCTGATTCCTCGTTCCCACCTTTCCTTCCATTCGGACGCCAGCCCGTACGCGCGGTACAAGTCGCATCCCGAAGAGATCACGCTGGTCGTTCCTGCCGGCTCGGCGGTAATCATCCCATCGCTGACTCTGCACGGCAGCCACCCAAACCTCGACGAACGCCCGCGTGAACTTCTTCAAATGGGCTACCGTCCTACCTGGGCGGGGCCGATCCAACCGGTCGAGGAATGGGACGCCGAACATGTCGCCAACGCGCCGGCTATCGCAAAGCCGTTCCTGCAAAGCCTCAACACAACCGGCGCCGAGTGGGAGCAGCAACACAAACCCGCCGGCATGAAAACCGAAGCCCCCGGCATCAACCCCAGCCGCTGGGGCGACCGTTGAAACGGCCACGGAACGTGTCTGAATGACGTTCAGGTTCGACGAGGTAATTCGCCAGCGAAATGCCAAGGAACCGGCTGCCCCCGGCAATGATTATCTTCTTCTGTTCAAGTGACATGCTGCCTCCGACTGAATTGACACTGTCGGAACCGCAGGCCGGCGTCACGATTAACAG
>JBLFXD010000260.1:0-8319 GCA_047611045.1 Planctomycetaceae bacterium
AAAAGCTGGGAAGATAAATTATCGAAGGTGTCGCTCGACACGACACCGCACGAAGATAATCTCAACCTCCTCACCTACCTCGCAACGCTCGCCGGATGACCGCATAAATATGCGAAACTGGAACTAAGTCACGGGCGTCACGAAATTCGGATCGTCGGAGTCACCCGGACGGGCTCGAAGTTCGCTGAGATGAAATCATTAAAACTTAGTCCGTTCACTCTTCATTCCGGCCAGTGAACGACGCGTTTTGCGGCGAGGTTTAAGCCAGAGCCTCACCGGGAGAGAGTCGTCGGCTAAACTTAAAGGTCTAATCTGGGCGCATTCGTACAACCGCAATTTCAGCAAGAACATTGGTCGTTGACATCTTTTGAGGCCACTGATAGCGTAGCCTGTGCAGACGTAACTCCGTCGCCATTTCATCTGTCTTGTCAACGGATTGCGTCGAATTTGAAGTTTCATTTCACCTCGGTCGCTGGTCGGGAATTCTCCCTGGGCAACGTCGAGTAAAGACAGTTTCTGATCTCCCCTTTTGAACTGAGTTGCCTTTGGTGACTCAACTGGCGCGACACACTCAGAAATCGATTCGAGTTCGCCGCTTTTGGCTCGCGTCACATCCCTGATTGTTAAATAGCGTCACCGAGGACACGCGCATATGCTCCACGCCGTGCTCAAAGTGGTCGGTGGAAAGCAGGATGGAAAACTCATCCCGCTGAACACGAAGAAGTTTCTGATCGGCCGCGAACAGGACTGTCATTTGCGACCAGCCAGCGAGTCTGTCAGCCGACACCACTGCGCGATCACGATCGACGAGTTTACCGTCCGCGTGCGCGACCTTGGCAGCTCGAACGGGACCAGTATCAACGGCAAGCGAATCCTCGGCGTCCACGAAGCGAACCCGGGCGATGCTCTGCAGGTTGGCAATCTGGATTTCGAAATTGTCTTCAGCAAAGCAGGGGCTCCTGTCGCAGTAGGCGAGCCCGAAAAAGGTGGAACGTCCTTCAGTTTGGACGCATTCAACCTGGAAGCCGCCGAACCACTGTCAGACACAACCATGATGGTTGGCGGCGATACGGCAGTGATTTCGAAGGAAGCATTGGAAGCTGAAGCGGCTGCCAAGGAAGCAGCCGCTACCGAGCCTCAAGCTTCAGACGGTCAAGTAACAGAGACAACTCCGGACGCTGTCTCGCCGACTGCCGTTGAGTCGAATGATCAGGAAGCCGCAGCTGAGGAGGCTCCACCAGCAGAAGCGTCGGCTGCCGCTGGGCAGCCAGCACCAGTCGCTCCAGAAACGCCCCCGCAGGCAGAAGCGCCAGTGCCGACTCAACAGCTGCCGATGCAACCGCCGGCTTACCAGCCTGCCGCTCCCCAAATGCCTGGCTACGGCCAACAGATGCCGCAACAGCCTTATCCTTACGGAATGCCACAGCCAGGGATGCAACAACCAGGAATGCCTGGTTACGGAATGCCACAACAAGGGTATCCGTACGGCATGCCTCAACCGGGGATGCCCGGTGACGGGATGCCTCAACCAGGGATGCCTCAACCAGGGATGCCCGGCTACGGAATGCCGCAGCCGGGTATGCCACAGCCAGGCATGCCTGGCTACGGGATGCCTCAACCGGCCATGCCGTACCCGGCCATGCCGTACCCGGCCATGCCGTACCCGGCCCAGCAGCAGATGCCATATCCCGCCGGACAACCGGCTATGGATGAGTACGACGACGAGGATGAAGACGAAGTCGAAGTCGAAGTCGAAGAGAGTTCGTCAAAGTTCAAGGAGCCTCCAACGTCGCTGCCCGATCCGTCAGAAACTGGCGCCGTCGATGTCGTAAAGGCCGACGTCGACGATGGACCAAAAGTCGAAGCTCCAAACCCGGCTGCGGAAATTCTGAAAAAATACAGAGGTGGCCGCTAACTCGAAGGCACTCCGCATGTGCGAAGTCTTCGAGAGTTTCCTCGACAACACCGCGAGCTTTCCGCATCAGAACTGCCTGCCTGGAATTTTAGAATCTGAGCCGTTTCGATGGCACGATCGGATTCTAAATTCGGCATTACCCTTCCCGATACCAGGCTTTTGTCGGCACGGCACGCCAGGTCAATTTCCGATGTCATTCGGGAATTTCGTGATTCCAGATGGGATTGGCAGCGATCCTTACTAAACTGCTACGCACCTCAACACATCAGGACCGTTGAGGATTCGGCCACTCGGTTCGAGCCGATCTTTGCAGCTAACTGAGAAGCAGATTATTGGAGCAACAACATGTCTGACGCCCAGGAAACCCAACGACGTTACAAAGAGTTTCTCGACCTGATGCCGCTGACTTTGGCATTAGCTGGTTTGCCGCAGAGCGAACGCGGCAAATACTACTCAGAAGAGCAAATTGAATCGCGACTGTTCGTTATGCGTCATGCGTACAAAGCAGCACGAGGGCTCGCCCGAGAGTTGGTTGTCAAATAGACGCCGCAAATTCGAGTCATTCGCGAAAGTAAAGCGAGACACGAATACGGTTTGCGACTCACCGGATCAGCTGCTCCGAGCACAGATCGGAAATCGCTGCCTCGTTGTCGATATGTCGGACATTGATTCCTTCGGCGATCAGTCGGCCAATCTTGTCGATCATGCCGTCAGAATCCATGAATCGGGCTCCGTCGGCACTGCCCAGCGAAGTCTCTCCGCCTTGCAGAACCACGATCGCGTACACGGCAAAACCGCTGCGCCGCATATTGCCCAACGCGATCGCTGTCTCGGTAGTGACGTCTCCGAGGACCGCGACGACCGTGGCGTCGCGCGGCAACCGACTGGTTGCTTCCATCAGGAGCTCGGAGAACGACAACCCATCAGTCAGCTCAAGGCGCGCGAGCGATTCGCGAATCCGCTGAAACTGCTCAAAGCCACGTTGAGTCTCAACAATTACCGGCCGCAGTCGGTCGCTCGACGACGACATGCCAACACTCTGTTTGGCTGCGTTGCGAGTTCGAAATTCGCGCCTCCAACCTTCCTCGCGGATTCGGTCAGCAGCGTCTCGGCCGTTGGTCACGAGTCCAATCTGCTGGCCCATCTGGCAAACGGCGTTGGCTAGTGAAGCGACCGTCGTGATCGCCAGTTCCGACCGGTGCGGCTCCCCCTGAGCCGGATACATGTCTTTGTGAAAGTCGAGAATGATCGTCGCGCCGGCCACCGTTGACGGGTCGTAAATTCGGCTGTGCAGCTTGCCAGTGCTCGCTGTCGCCTTCCAGTGAATCCGATTGAACGAGTCACCTCGCTGGTACTCGCGGACGCCGGCAAGCCGAGTCGGATCTTCAAACAGCCGATGCGCCATGCGGATTTCGCCGATCGGACGGCGCGATGAAAGGTCGTAGCCGGACAGCGGAATCACTTTCGGATAGACCATCACAAAGTGCGGCTCGGTGACGACCTTGTACCGACGGTGCAGTCCGAACAGGTCGCCACTTTCCAGCATGAGCGGCCCGATCTGATAATAGCCTCGCGTCGCAAAGTTGAGCTGATAACGAATCGACTTCTTACCGTTCGGCCCCATTTGAATCAGCGAGACCCGGCGGCCGTCGACTTTGAGCTTCGGCGGCTTGCACGACAGAGCGTCTCGCGGCAATGAGTCCTCGACAAGCAACCACGGAATTGGAATTCCGGAGCTGTTTGACAGGTCAACGATCACGGCTACGCGTTCGCCAATTTCGACCGTGTGGCGATTGCTTTCGCGATGAGCGGTGACGTTCTCAATCCAGTGACGAGCCAGCCAACGGCTCAGCAGGATGACTCCCAGCAGGGCGTACATCGAGTACACGAGAAGTCCGAGCTGGAAGACAATCCCGATAATCAGCAGGAAAATGGCACCGAGCAGCCATCTCATATCAGGTCAGCGCCTTCCTGCATCGTTGGAATAGAGGACTCATTGAGAATCTCTTCGACGATGCTGGCAGCCGTGATTCGACGCAGTCGACTTTCCGGACGAACGATAATGCGGTGGGCTAGGACTGCCGGAGCAACCCGCTTTACGTCATCCGGAAGGACAAACGCGTTACCTCGAATTGCGGCCAACGCCTGCGACGAACGATACAACGCGATGGAAGCTCGCGGGCTGCCTCCCAGCAGGACGTCGTCGTGCTCGCGCGTCGCGTACACTAGATCGAGAATGTAGCTGCGAACCTTTGGATCCACCTTCACTTCGCGGCACGCGTCCTGGCAGGCGACGATTTCTTCGGCGGTGACGACCGGCTCAAGAGTGTCAATCGGATGGGCCGTGTGCATGCGGCCGAGCATCTCAGCCTCCTGCTCGCGGCCGGGGTAACCAAGACTCAATCGAATCAGGAATCGGTCGAGCTGAGCTTCCGGCAGCGGAAACGTCCCTTCCTGATCGACGGGATTCTGCGTTGCGATGACGAGGAACGGACGATCGAGCAGGTAGGTTTCGCCGTCTACTGAAACGCGTTGTTCGGCCATTGCTTCGAGTAATGCGGCCTGCGTTCTCGGCGTCGTTCGGTTGATTTCGTCAGCCAGCAGGATTGATGTGAACAGCGGACCGGCACGGAATTCAAACTCGGTCGTCTTCGGATTGAAGATGGACGCGCCGGTAATGTCGCTCGGAAGTAAGTCCGGCGTGCATTGAATTCGCTTGAAGTCGCATCCGAAACTCACCGACAGAGCTCGAGCCAGCATCGTCTTGGCAACGCCGGGAACGTCTTCGAGCAGGATATGGCCCTCAGCAAATGTCGACATCAGAGCCAGAATGACTTCCTGACGTTTACCGATAATCACCTTCTCAACATTGGCGATAATCTTCTTCGCAACAGCGTTGACCTTCGGCATGCCGAAACTTTCAGTTCGAGGCGGTAGTCACAAATCGCGGATAACGCATAAAGGAAATGATTCTACCGGCGCTCGAATCCGCCTTGCCAGTCGCCAGCCGTCTCGCGAAAAAACGGCATCAACACTTGTGCCGTCATGTTCAATTCTGAAAGCCAACGATGCCTGTCTCGATTTTCATTCCAGACGAACTGACAAAATACTCGGACGGCCAGAAGCAGACCGAAGTCGCGGCTAATTCGATCGATGCAGCGCTGTCGAGCCTGTTCGAAACATACCCCGACCTGCAGAAGCGGCTGGTCGATGGCAATGGGAATTTCTACCCGTATGTGCCGGCGTTTCTGAACGACGAAAAACTCGCAGCTCAAGGAACGCTGAAGCGTCGGCTGAAGGACGGCGACCGGCTGTCTTTCATGGTCATTGCGTCAGGGGGCTGAGGGCGCGCGACAGGCTGCTCCACCCCAGAATGCCCAAACACCACGAAGCTCCGACACGTGAAGATCAACAGGCGACGCAGGCCGGTTCGTCGCGACGGTTCACATCGTCAGGTCATTCGGACCAAACGACGTCTTCTCTAGATAAGAAGCCGTTCATGATTGCTTCATTGATCCTGGCATTTCATAATGCTAGATCACCTAACTCGAATTGCCTCAGCAGCTTCCAGCTTCCGAAGCGTTCGAGTTGGTATTCGGCTTCACCATCGGCTGTTCAATGCTCATTCGAGCCCGCTTGTCTAGTTCGCTCTTTGAATGATCGATAGAGATGCCGTCAGACTTCACCTGGCTTTCACATCACAGCAGGGCCCGTCACTGAGATGCCGGATAAACCTCAACAAACCAAACCCGATCTTGGCGAGACCGTTGTGCCAGACCAGCCAACCGATAAGCCCGTCGCGACAACCGACGGAACCAAAAATCCATCGCCATCGAAAGATGCAGCGAAACCAGCCAAAAAGAACAAGACGGTCCAGCTTGGCGACTTCAAACTGTTGAAGAAACTCGGCCAGGGCGGGATGGGCGAAGTCTATCTTGCCAACCAGCTAAGTCTTGACCGACAGGTTGCTCTCAAGATCCTGTCGAAGGAAATGGCGAAGAAGCCCGGCTTTGTCGAGCGGTTCGTGCGTGAAGCTCGCGCGATGGCAAAGATCGACCATCCGAACGCCGTCAAGGTCTACGCCGCCGACTCAGACAAGGGACTCAATTACGTCGGCATCGAATACATCGATGGCCAGAGCATGCAGGACTGGATCGACAAACTCGAAACGCTGAGCGTTGGCGACTCCATCAACGTCATCCTTTCGTGTGCCGACGCCCTCAATCACGCTCACGAGTTGAACCTGATTCATCGCGACATCAAGCCGGATAACATCCTCGTCACGAAAAAAGGCGTCGTCAAAGTCGCTGACTTTGGTCTGGCAAAAGCTCTCGACGACGAAGACATGTCGATGACGCAAAGTGGTACCGGTCTGGGAACGCCGCTTTACATGCCGCCGGAACAGGCTCGCGACGCGAAGAACGTCGACCACCGAACCGACATCTACGCACTGGGGTGCACGTTCTACTACTTCCTGACGGGCAGGCTTCCGTTCGAAGGCGGCTCTGTTCTTAAGTTGATCGTCGCCAAAGAAAAAGGTCAGTACCCCGCTGCGAGGAGTTTGAATTCAAAGATCCCAGAGAAGCTCAGTCTGATGATCGACAAGATGATCCAGAAAGAGGCGAAGCACCGGTACTCAAGCTGCGCCGAAATTATTAACGACCTCGACCAGCTCGGCCTTGAGAATGAGACCTTGAGTTTCATCGACAACCCAGGCGGAGGCGGTACGACGTCGCGATCGTCACGGGGCCGCCAGCGTTCAACCGTTGGCTCTGACAGCGGCGCGACGAGCGGCGTCTCAATGCCCCAGTTCCGAACATCCGCCGAGGACGCAACTCACAAAGATGCCGCCGCGGCCGCCAAAGACACGACCGTCTGGTACGTTCGATACGTGAATAAAAAAGGGGACTCTCAGGTTAAAGAGATGAGCACGCGACAGGTCCAGCAGGGAATCCTTGCGGAAGTCCTTGACGTTAAGGCTCAAGCTCAAAAGAAAGGAACACCTGGAGGCTTCATGCCGCTGGCGGCTCACGCAGAGTTTCAGGACCTGATGAAGAAGCGTCTGGCCAAGACGCAGCAGAACGTTCGTGGCGACAACCTGAAAGAACAGTACGCAAAGCTGGAAAAAGAACAGAAGCGGCACAACCGCTGGCGATGGTTCAAAGGACTCACCGAAAACGTCCTCGGCGGCTTCGGCCTGGTCATCTACCTGGCCGTCATCGCAGCCGTCCTATTCGGGGCCTATTTCGGCATCGTGAACTGGGCCTATCCAATGCTGAAAGAGCAGATTGACGGCTCGGCAACACCTGCCGAAACCACGCCAACTGATGCCACAGCCCTGCCCGAGTAATTGCGGTTCTGACAGACTCCGTTCACAGTTACAAACGCTCCACCAACACGTCTGGCAACTCCCACGACGAAAGACATTCTGAGACGATCCGATCGACATCTTCGAGTAAGTAGTAGTTCCGAAATTACTTCCCGAATGCGGTAGGAGCGGCGGCCTCCGTCATTCCCGCGCAGGCGGGAAACCAGATCTCCCTGGACTGCTGGTTTCCCGCCTTCGCGGGAATGACGTGTTTGAAAGTCGGGAACTTATTTCGGGACTATTCCTAATCGGTTCTCAATTTCCAGATAAAGGAATTCGGAAATGTCAGTTCAGGAAGCAGTCGGGCGGCCGATGGAAGTGCTTCTGGTTGAAGATAGCCTCGTCTCAGCCCGTATCACGATCGGTGCTCTGCGAAAAGGCAAAGTCCAGCACCGCATGACCTGGCTGACCGACGGCAACGATGCGTTGGATTTTATTTACCAGCGGAAAAGATTCTGCCGAGCACCGCGTCCCGACCTGATCCTGCTCGATCTTGGTCTACCTGGAAAAGATGGTCGAGAAATTCTGGCCGACATCAAAGCCAACGTCGAACTAAAAGAGATTCCGGTCGTCGTGCTGACCGGCTCGCAGTCGTCGTACGAAGACTTCCAGGAAAGCGAACAACTCAGCGTCGAGGGCTATATGAACAAGCCCGTCGACCTGGAAAAGTTCCTATTTTTGGTAAAAGAGTTGAAGCATCACTGGCACGCCGGCGTCATCCTCCCGGCCGTTTGAAGTTTCCTGACTCTACCGTTTTCTATGTGCGCAGGAAAAACCGGGTTCGTCTGTTGACCACTTTCTGCGAGCCTTCCTTTGTTCTACGAAGGGAGGACGAGCATGGATGCTCAGAAACGAACCCGGTCGGTTCAACGAGAGCGGGTAAACAGCGATAACAGCAACAAGAACAACACGCCGAAGGGAGCGAGGCAGATTTGTCTCCCCATGACCCGCGAGCAGTATGACGACATCTGGCAGGATGCCGTCAAGGTCAGGAACTGGCTCGATGGCCTCATGATTTCCTGTCCGGAGATCTTTC
>JBLFXD010000261.1:0-8317 GCA_047611045.1 Planctomycetaceae bacterium
GCAGCCACTTACAGATAGGCCTCCCGCTGCCGGTGATTCGACTGTTTGCAAACGAGCTTTCCGTTTCGCCGCGAGAATTGCTCGGGCTTTTGCTCCGATTCGATGCTTTGGCGACGCAACAGAAAACGATGCCGGACGCTCGGCTGGCGCGGGCCTTTCTCAATCAGGAAATCGCCCCGAGCACCGTCGAGGTTGAAGACATCGCCAAGGCTGTGGCTCGCCAGTTTGGAATCCGCCTTGCCGACATGCGATCTCAGGCTCGCGATCATGCGGTGGCTGTGCCGAGGCAATGCGCGATGTACCTTTCCCGCGAACTGACCGGCGACCACTACTCCAGAATCGGCGAGTACTTCGGCGGAAGAAGCCACAGCACCGTCCTGCATGCCTGCAACCGGATCCGACAGCAACTCGAAAACGACGCTGGCTTGAGACAGCAACTCAAACGTGCCCGACAGAGCATGCGAGGCGTGTAACCGGCTGAGAATTCCTGGACGAACCCGACGCAACTCACTGGTGTCGCCAGCGGAGCCTCTTTGACGGCCCAAAAGTATTCCCTAAACTCCGACCATGGTCTTGTTTTGGCAGTAGAATTGGGAGTCGTCACCCGATTCGACCCGCACGCTCACCTCAGATTCGCCCACGGACTCCTCGCCTATGGCCCGCGCACAGCTCACTCGGCACGAATCAGGCCTCATCGCCGCGGCTCAGTCGCTGGCGAGTCAGGAAGGTGCGTCTGCTGTCGTCATGCTGTCCGAACGGTCGTACAACTTTCGAGATATCCAAAATGAACTCGGCGAACTTCGCCTGGTCGTGGCTTCCGACAAAGAAGACGTCATCGAGACGGCCCGCAAAGACGACGTCAATCATGTGCCGCTGCTCGAAGAACCCGAAACCCGCCAGCTGCAGTTGATTTCGGCGTTACTGGAAGCGATCGCGGACGAACTGATCAAAAGCGGCGACACGGTTATCACGCTGTACGCCGCGTACGAACACGAAGTGCTCGACACGCTCAGCGTGATCGACATGTCAGAGCATTTAACGAAGCTGACGTCACGAGATCTGCAGCGGCTCGAAACGACCGTTCCTCTGGAGACACTGCGGCTGGTCGTTAACCTGGCGACCGAAATCGGGAAAGAAGGCCGCGAGGGCAAGGCTGTCGGAGCACTCTTCGTTGTCGGAAATCACCGTAAGGTACTGGCACAATCGCACGAGCAGATTCACGACCCGTTCAAAGGCTACAACAAAAAAGAACGTGAACTTCGACTCGCCCGAGTCCGAGAGAGCGTCAAAGAGCTGGCACAAATCGATGGAGCGTTTGTGGTCTCGGCCGAAGGCCACGTCGAAGCGGCCGGGCGAATTCTCGACGCACCGGCCGAAGGGCTGACCTTATCTAAAGGTCTTGGAGCCAGACACTGGGCTGCCGCCGCGATTTCAAAAACGACCGGAGCCATCGCGATTGCCGTTTCGGAGTCAACAGGCACCGTCCGCATATTCAAAGACGGTGTCGTCGTGCTGAGAATCGAGCCAATCGAACGCGCCATGAAATGGAGCGACCAAGAACAGGACGGCGACATCACGTCCGGGTAGGGCGATGCCCTTTTAGTCGGCATTCCACTTTCTAACGCTCGAAGCGTCCACGAGGCGCTCGATCTCTTTCACTCTCCGAATGCCGCCTGAATGGCGGCAATCCACGAGAGTTCTTTGACGGGCTCACCAATCGAATTCGGATCGACCCAGCCCTCGTCCAGCCGCACGATTCCGTGGTTTCCAAAGATGGTCAACGCTGTTTGCGGCATTGATTCAGCGACGAGCGTGATCATCAACGTTCGACCGCGACGATCAGAACCAAGAAGATTCAACGTTCGGCCGGCCTCATGCTGGCGGCCTCGCCAGGTCGGCTCTTCCAATTGCAATGCAACATCCGCGATCGCGACTGCGGTCGTCAAAACTGTATGCAGCAGGTTCGCTGACTCGCTGAATTCCCAATGCAGCCGAACGTTCACGGGCGTGCCGAGTCGCCCTGTCTCAAGAACAGTTCGGATGGAATCGCCGAGTTCTGAAACCGTCATTCGGCCAACGATTTGTTGAATTGGTCGAGCGGTTTCTACGTTCGTTTCGAGACTCATGGGGTTACTCGTTATTGTTCCGCATCGTCGGCCGTCCACTGCCGACCAATTGAGAAATCTTCACCGTCAGATTCCGAGGCTCCGCATTGTCTGCTGCAGACCTGCCACCGTTCAATCCTCACCCGTTACTTCGAGGTGGGCATCGCCAGACGTTGTTCGCGTATTTTATTCGGGGTCGAGCGGCACGGTACTCGGCAACGTGTCATCGCGTCGACCTTCCGGACGGCGACGTGTTGATACTGCACGACGACTGCCCACCAAACTGGGGGCCGGGCAGCCCGTTCGTAGTGCTGATGCATGGTCTCGGCGGCTGCCACGGCAGTGCTTACATTGAGAGGATCGCCCAAAAGTTGTCAACGTTCGGAGTTCGAACCTTTCGACTCGATCATCGCGGTGCCGGGGCGGGCGCGAGAATGTCGAAGCAACCGTATCACGCAGGAAGGTCCGAAGATGTTCGAGAAGCTTTCCAGGCCGCCAGCCAGTTATGTCCCGGCTCGCTGGGAGCTCTCGCGGGATTTTCACTCAGCGGAAACATGCTGCTGAAGATGCTCGGGGAAAACGGCCGCATGGGATACTCGCCCGAGTATCTGGCATGTGCCGTTGCCGTAAATCCGCCGATCGATCTTGGTCTGTGTTCCGAAACACTTCGACGACCAGATAACAGATTTTACGATCGCTACTTCACGAAGCTGCTCGTCCCGCAAGTTCGAGAACGCCTCGAAACATTTTCCGATGCTCCCAGGCCGGCCGACGGATGGGCTCCGCAAACGCTGCGTGAATTCGACGAAACTTACACTGCGCCGGTGTCAGGCTTTTCGAGCCTTCAGGATTACTACGACCGCAGCAGCGGCGGCCAGTTTGTGGAATCAATCGAAACGCCGACCTTCATCCTGACAGGACGTGACGACCCGTTGATCCCGGCGTCCTCGTTCGAGCAGCTTCCGAGCGTTCCGTCAGTCTCTGTCCACATCGCCGAGCACGGCGGCCACCTCGGCTACGTTGCCGGCAAAACATCCGATCGCGACCGCCGCTGGATGGACTGGCGAGTCATCGACTGGCTCGCAAAGCACCTTCGGTTTTCGACGATCGAAGGGTAGGGTGGGCACTGCCCACCAAGCGTAAATTTCTGCGGTGGGCAGTGCCCACCCTGCAACGATCGTCGATCCCAAATACGCAACGCCGTTTTCGTTAACAACTTACTTATTCTTCTTTGCCCACGAATCCCGCAGCGTTGCCGTTCGATTGAATGCTAACTTCTCGGACGTTGAATCCTGATCGACGCAGAAGTAGCCGTTTCGTTCGAACTGGACTCGAGCACCTGGTTCTGCGGCGGCCAAAGACGGTTCGAGTTTCGCGTTGGAAAGAATTTCCAGCGACTCCGGGTTCAGGCCGTCTTTCCAGTCCTGGCCTTCCGGAACGTCGTCCGGCGATTCCTGACTGAAGAGTCGATCGTAGAGTCGAACCTCTGCATCGACCGCATGCTTTGCGCTGACCCAGTGAATCGTTCCCTTGACCTTACGGCCGTCTGGAGCGTTGCCGCCTTTTGATTCGGGGTCGTAGGTGCAACGAACTTCGATCACGTTCCCGTCGTCGTCTTTCACGACTCCCGTGCAGGTGACGAGGTAGGCGTACCTCAGACGCACTTCCCGGCCGGGAGACAGGCGGAAGTATTTACGTGGCGCGTCTTCCAGGAAGTCATCCTGCTCGACGTAGAGCTCGCGAGAGAACGGAATGACTCGCTTGCCGAAACTTTCGTCGGCCGGATGGTTGGCCGCTTCGAGTTCGTCGACCTGATCTTCGGGGTAATTTTCGATGACGACTTTGAGTGGGCGCAGCACGCCCATCACGCGAGGAGCTTTTGCGTTGAGGTCATCTCGAAGCGCCTGTTCCAGCCAGGAAAGATCGACGACGCTGTTCATTCTCGCGATGCCGATGCGACCGCAGAAGGCGCGGATCGATTCCGGAGTGAATCCGCGTCGACGCAGTCCGCAAATCGTCGGCATGCGGGGATCGTCCCAGCCGCTGACCAGCTTGTTTTCGACCAGTTCGAGCAGTTTGCGTTTGCTCATCACTGTGTAGTTGAGGTTAAGCCGAGCGAATTCAATCTGCTGCGGATGATGCAGGCCGAGCTTCTCGATGAACCAGTCGTAAAGTGCGCGATGCGTTTCGAATTCCAGCGTGCAGATCGAATGCGTAATCCCTTCGAGGGAATCACATTGGCCGTGAGTCCAGTCGTACATCGGGTAGATGCACCATTTGTCGCCGGTTCGGTGATGATGGGCGTGTCGGATCCGGTAGAGCAGCGGATCTCGCATCAGCATGTTCGGATGAGCCATGTCGATCGTCGCGCGCAGAACATGGGCGCCATCTTCGAACTCGCCGTTACGCATTCGCCGAAACAGATCGAGATTCTCTTCCACCGACCGCGACCGATCGCGGCTGTCTGTTCCGGGTTCGGTGACGGTGCCTCGGTTAGCACGCATTTCTTCCAGGTTCTGGCTGTCGACGTAGGCCAGCCCTTCCTGAATCAACCGCTCCGCAAACTGGTAGAGTTCTTCGAACCGGTCTGACGAAAAATAAAGCCGGTCTTCCCAATTAAAGCCGAGCCACTTGACGTCTTCCTGAATCGAGTTGACGTACTCGACGTCTTCCTTCGTCGGATTCGTATCGTCGAAACGAAGATTGCATTGGCCGCCGTACCGATTTGCCAATCCGAAATTCAGGCAAATCGACTTGGCATGCCCGATGTGGAGATACCCGTTCGGCTCTGGCGGAAACCGAGTGTGAACTCGGCCGTCGTTTTTACCGGCGGTGCGATCGGCTTCGATGATCTGCTCGATGAAATTCAGCGATCGCGTTTCTTCGCTGGCGGCGTTCGATTCGCCGCCTGAACTCTCACTGGAACCGCTCTTTGGCTGAGGCTCCATATTGGTTTACTCCGTCTGCGCGCGAAAAGAAGCCGGGGTCACACATGCAACCCCAGCTTTCTTTAGTCTGGTTCTGGTTTGTTTGAGCACTTACCGCGGCCTTTACCAGCCACAAAAGCGTGTCTGCAAGAGCTGAGAGAATCAGGCCTGTGCAGCATCCTCAAACGAGATGAACGGACTCAGTTTCCTCGCTTTGGCGAAGATTTCGTCCTTTTCATCCTGTGACTTGGCGGTGTCGAACTTAGCACGCAGCTTCTTAAGCTTGGCTCGTCGAGTGCGACGCCGGGCGATCTCACGATCCCGTTCTACGCGTCCCATGTGCAAACCCTTACGGAATAAGGCAGTTAACGCCCGTTTGAGGGGCAGATTTTAAATCGACCGAGCGAGGAAGGCTAACAACCTGCTCGATTGCGGTCAACCGGCGAATTCAGCGGCGACCACCTCCTGCGGTGCGGTTCTGGCCTTAACTCCCAAGTCTGATCTAGCGTTTTTCCGCGGCGGACACCCGCGAGGACTACAGTCACTTTTGAGAAGTCTGATTTCACCGGTTTTGTCTGATCGTCTTTCTGGCCCACACGCATGAGCGCATCGCTGTCAATTCCCGGAAGTGAGCACCACGAATTCCGCATCCTCGTGCGGGCGATTGCGATGTCGTGTGGAGTGATACTCATCGGAACCGTTGGGTTCATGCTCATCGATCCTACCTGGACGCTTTGGCGGGCGATCTACTTCACGCTGATCACGATCACGACAGTCGGCTTTGGTGACGAAGGAATCTCAGAGACAGGGCAGAAATTCGCCGCCTTCCTTCTGGTCATCGGGATCGGAACTGCGACCTGGACTTTGACCACCGTCGTTCAGTACGCGGTGAGTTATCAATTCGATTGGCAACGCCGGATGAAAAAAATGATCAAAACGACGAGCGAACACATCATCATTTGTGGCTTTGGCCGAATTGGCCACACCATTTGTAAGGAACTTGCCGCGACCGAAATTCCGTGCGTCGTTATCGACCGTGACGAAGATCGAATCGCTGAAGCACTGGCCTGCGGATACATGGCAGTTATCGGTGACACGACCGACGACCAGGTCCTTCGCGACGCTGGTCTCGAACGAGCTCGCGGGATCGTCTGCGTGACCAGCTCCGATGCGGAGAACGTTTTCATCACTCTGACAGCTCGGGAAATCAACCCGGACGTCATGATCGCAAGCCGAGCGAACGTTGAAACGTCAGCTCGACGAATGGAACACGCCGGAGCGTCGCTTGTCGTCTCGCCGTTCCTGACGGCGGGAATCGACCTGGCTCGAGCCATCGTCAAGCCGCATCTGGCTGAGCTTCTCAGAAACTCGCAGCGGTCAGACGGTGACTTTGCTTTGTCCGAAGTTCTCGTCGAATCTGGATCGAAACTGGAAGGTCAAACACCGCGAACGTACGGGCAGGAAGAAGATTGCATTTCCTTCATCGCGATCAAGCGTGAAGGCGTGGGCACGATTTACCGGCCAGGTGGCCAGGAAACGTTCCGGCCGCATGACATTATCATCGCTGCCGGTGTTCCCGACGCTCTCGCACGAATGTCGACGACCGCTCGTCAGGTGGAGAAGAAGCAGCAACTCGCACACGCATAGACGGAGCAAGATTCGTCAATCGTCTTGTCGCAAGACGTCACTCGATGCTGAACCGAGCAGCCATTGGCATGCGTCGGCCAGTGCCGAACGCTCGGGCTGATAGCTTGATGCCCGGCGGCATCTGGCGACGTTTGAATTCATTTCGGTCGAGGCGTGTCGCAACCCAGGAAACGGTCTCCGGCGGAAAATGCTGGGAGACCGTGGCGACGGACTCTTCACGCTCGATCAGGCGTTCGAGAATGCCGTCGAGAATCGGGTACGGCGGCAGCGTGTCCTGGTCGACCTGGTCCGGAGCCAGTTCCGCGCTGGGCGGTTTGCCGATTGTGCTTTCGGGAATGACTTCCCGTTTCTCCCGCACGTCGTTGATGTATCGCGAAATTCCGTAGACGTCCTTTTTGAAAATGTCGCTCAGCACGGCGAAGCCGCCGCACATGTCGCCGTAAAGCGTGCAGTAACCAACGGCGAGTTCGCTTTTGTTACCTGTCGCGAGAGCCATCCAACCATGTCGGTTGCTTCGCGTCATGACAATGCCGCCGCGGATTCTCGCCTGCAGATTCTGATCGGCCAGTCCGCCCGGCTGAGAAAGCAGATCCTCGCCCACAACCGTCGTCTGTTCGTAAGCTGTGTGCATCGCGTCGATCGGGATGGCTTCGTAGTCGACTCCTAACGTCTCGGCCAATCGCCGAGCATCATCCACACTGTGCGAGCTGCTGTAGCGACTCGGCATGGCGATGCCGTGAACGTGCTTCGGCCCGACTGCTTCTGCCGCGACGTAGCAAGCCAACGCGCTGTCGATCCCGCCGCTTAAACCCAGCACGCAGTCGGTAAATCCACACTTCCTGACGTAATCACGCAGACCGAGAATCAGAGCGTCCAGCAACTCCTGATGGTCGCTGTTCGTGCCGGCGCCAGCTGAGCCTTCCGATCGTGTCGTCGCTGAAGTCGCTGCAAACGGAACCTCAACGATGCGAGTTTCCGAACGGAAAGCGCCGAGTTGCTCGCAAACTTCGCCCGACTCGTTGACGCAGAAACTGTTTCCATCGAAGACGAGGTCGTCGTTGCCTCCCATCTGGTTAACAAAGAGAAACGGGCGGCGATGCTTCGCGACATGCTGCTGGATCAGCTTCTGACGTCGATTGTGCTTGTGCTTCTCAAAGGGACTCGCCGACAGATTGACGAAGACATCGACACCCGCTTCGGCCAGCTGTGTGATCGGGTCAGGCGATGTTGCTGGATCGTCGTGGTACGACGTCGACGCATCCCACCACCAGGCGTCTTCGCAAATGTGAATCCCGAGACGCAGCCCGCGAAACTCGACAGGCTGAACTCGTTCGGCGGGTCGAAAATAGCGGCGTTCGTCGAAGACGTCGTAGTTTGGCAACAACGACTTGTGCACAGTCGCCGCGACCATTCCGTCGTGAAGTAAACTGGCTCCGTTGGCGATCTGACCGACCGGCAGGCCTCGTCGCGTCGGATGTCCCAGCACAACGCCGACGTTCTTCGGCAGCGACGCAGCGAGTTCGTCGACGGCGGCGTCACAGGCGTCAACAAAACCTTCTCGCAATAAGAAATCGCGAGGCGGATAACCGCTGAGGACCAGTTCGGACAGCACAACCAGCTCGGCGCCGCCGTCGGCCG
>JBLFXD010000262.1:0-8315 GCA_047611045.1 Planctomycetaceae bacterium
CGCGTCGTGAGCCGTTACGAGGTAACGTTGATCTTTCGGGATCGTGGCGATGACTTTTTTGATGTAGCCGTCGAGTTCGGTCAGTTGCTTTCGGTATTCGTCGGCTCGGGTCTGGTAATCGTCGCTGGAAGATTTATCCAGCGTGGCAAGCTCTTTGGCGACGTGGTCAACGCATTCGCTCCACAGTTCGACGCTCATCCAGACGTGCGGATCCCAGTGGCCCTCGAATTCGGGCGGCTCTCGCAGTTTGTCTCGGTCGATTCCTTCGGTCACCGGAAAGACGGGACTCCCCTTGCGTCCGACACGGGCGAAGTCGTCGGCCATTCGTCCTTCAAGCATCAGGCCATTGTAAAATACCGCGTCGGCACCGAGCATGCGTTTCATGTCGTTTGTCCCCGCCGTAAAGCCATGCGGATCTCGGCTTCCGGTGATCAGGCCGTTGACGGTCGCTCTGTCGCCAGCGACGGCTGCGACGATGTCGCTGACCATTGCGGTCGTGGTGACGATGTTGAGCTTCCCGGCCGAGTCGGCGTTGCCGCCTCCGGAAGCTGATCCAACTGTCCCGGTTCCGTCAGAAGAGCCGTTGGTCGCTGCTGAATCGTTCGAGCCAGAGCACCCACAGACGAGTGCCGCCGTCAAGGCGATTCCGCTCAGCGCCGTGAGGCGAGCGGTCGATGTCAGTGATCTCAGAGTCAGGCGTCGCATAGCAGGTCTCCAGATGGCCGAGATGCCGCTTTTTGCCGAAGAAGGAGCTGGTTCGCGAGAGGCGATTCTGCGAGAAATATCGTTTTCCTCGTGAAACAGCAACGTTTTTGATTAGTCAAAAAGTATCGAGACCGGAAGCGGATGGCAAGGGAATTGACGAAAGAACCCGACGAACTCACACAGTTCCATTCCAACTAATACGGACTAATTTAATCAAAAATAGCGCCATGCATGTTCAGAGGAATCAGCGACCAGAACTCCGTAACTGCGCAGCCTCTCTGCCTTGGTTGCCGGTGTCTGGACGGACTGTCATAATCCTCAGCCCTTCAGGAGCTTCCGGCGATTTTCGCACTGCACGATGGGATAATTCGGCAGTGGTGATCGAACCCGGCGGCGTCGCAGTCGCTCAAAGCTTTCAGCGAAATTCGGCCACGGAACAGATCGGCCGAGCCATTTTGCCGGTCCAACTTCCGGCTTTCAGACTACTTCCAACAGTTCTCCGAGCCATTTATGAGTACGAACGTCACCCCAGGTGTATCGACAGATCCAGCCGCGAGTTTCGATCCGGCAGAACTCGACGAATGGTTCGATTCGCTCGACGACCTTCTGCATCGATATGGTCGTGAGCGGGTTCAGCAAATGCTGACGCTGCTCCAGGAGCGAGCTTACCAGTGCGGCGTGCATTTACCGTTTACGGCGAACACTCCTTACATCAACACAATTCCGCCCCAGGATCAGCCGCACTACCCAGGCGATCGCGACATCGAGCGACGCATCAAAAGTATCATTCGCTGGAACGCGATGGCGATGGTCGTGCGAGCTAACCGCGACTACAACGGAGTCGGTGGGCACATTTCGACATTCGCTTCCTGTGCAACGTTGTACGAAGTCGGCTTTAACCACTTCTTCCACGCTCGAACGGACGACCACACCGGCGACCTGGTTTACTTCCAGGGGCACTCTTCGCCAGGCGTCTATTCGCGAGCGTTCATGGAAGGGCGGCTCACCGAAGACAACCTGCTGCGCTTCCGACGTGAAATCCCGCGAGGCGGCGGACTGTCGTCATACCCTCATCCGTGGTTGATGCCGGACTTCTGGCAGTTCCCGACCGTGTCGATGGGGCTTGGCCCGATCACCGCCATCTACCACGCTCGGTTTCTGAGATATCTCGAACATCGCGGACTGCAAGACACGTCAAAATCAAACGTGTGGGCCTTTCTGGGAGATGGTGAAATCGACGAACCGGAATCGCTGGGCGCAATCACGTTGGCGTCTCGCGAGAACCTCGACAATCTGATCTTCGTCGTGAACTGCAACCTGCAACGCCTCGACGGCCCGGTCCGAGGCAACGGCAAGATCATTCAGGAACTGGAAGCGGCATTCCGAGGTGCCGGCTGGAACGTTCTCAAGGTCATCTGGGGCGGTCTTTGGGAACAACTGCTGGCTGCCGATGAAGATGGCATTCTTGTCCGACGTATGGGCGAAGTCGTCGATGGGCAGTACCAGAAGTATTCCGTTGAAACCGGGGCTTACATTCGCGAGCACTTCTTTAACTCGCCCGAGCTGAAGAAGATGGTCGAGCACATGTCGGACGGTCAGTTGGAAAAACTGAACCGTGGCGGTCACGACCCCGACAAAGTTTACGCCGCTTACAAAGCCGCTGCGGACCACAAGGGTTCTCCGACGGTCATCCTTGCGAAGACGATCAAAGGATACGGCTTGGGAGAAGCGGGCGAAGGTCGAAACGTCGCACACAACGTCAAGAAAGCGAACGAGCAGGAGTTGATGGAATTCCGAAACCGATTCGGAATTCCGGTCAGCGACGAAGACGTCGAAGACATCGACTTTTACCAGCCGCCTGCGGACAGTAGCGAAGCGAAGTATCTGCACGAGCGGCGCGACGCGCTGGGTGGATTCCTCCCGGCTCGCCGGCCTACCGAAGAGAAGGTGGAGATTCCATCTTTCGAAACCTGCATCGAGTTTCACAATAAACGTCTGGTCGATAAGTCGGGATCGACGACTGGCGTCTTCGGCCAGTTCCTCAGCTTCCTTTTGAAGGACAAAGAGATCGGCAAACGCCTCGTTCCAATCATTCCGGACGAAGCGCGTACCTTCGGAATGGAAGGTCTCTTTAAGCAGTGCGGCATTTATTCCAGCAAAGGTCAGTTGTACGAGCCGGTCGACCGTGATCAGCAGATGTACTATCGCGAGGCCAAAGACGGACAGATTCTCGAAGAAGGCATCAACGAAGCCGGGGCACTGTCTTCGTTTATTGCGGCTGGCACCGCCTATTCGAACCTCGGCGTCAACATGATTCCGATGTACATCTTCTACTCGATGTTCGGCTTCCAGCGCGTCGGCGATCTGATCTGGTGTGCTGCCGATTCAAGAGCGAAGGGATTTCTGCTTGGCGGAACGTCCGGCCGAACAACCCTCAATGGCGAAGGGCTGCAGCACGAAGATGGACACAGCCATCTGATAGCGACGACTGTTCCGAACTGCGTCGCCTACGACCCTGCTTATGGTTACGAGGTGATTGCAATCATTCACGATGGCATGAGGCGAATGTATCAGGACGACGAATCGCTGATTTACTATCTCAGCGTTTATAATGAGGACTACCAGATGGTGGCGATGCCTGAAGGTAGCCACGACGGCATCCTGAGCGGCATGTACAAGTTGCGAGGTACGGAATCATCCGATGCGAAGGCAAAGCAGCGACCACAATTGTTTGGCAGTGGTACGATTCTGAACGAGGTTCTGCGTGCTCAAGATATGCTCGCTTCACAGTACGGAATTGGCACCGACGTCTGGAGCGTTACGAGTTACTCCGAACTCTGCCGCGAAGCCATGCAGGCTCAACGTTGGAACCGGCTGCACCCGACGGAAGCTCCGAAGACGAGCTATCTGGAATCGACTCTGAAAGGCATCGACGGGCCATTCATTTCGTCCAGCGACAACGTTCGATTGGTCGCCGATCAGATTCGCGAATGGGTACCGGGAGACTATGTCATCCTCGGAACTGACGGCTTCGGACGTTCGGACACGCGACCACAATTGCGACGTCACTTTGAAATCGACGCCGAATGCGTCACTTACAACACTCTGGCAGCGCTCGCAAAGAACGGTAACTTCGACATCGCCCGACTTCCGCAAGTGCTCGCCGATCTGCAGATCGATCCTGAAAAAGTCGATCCGCTCTACGCCTAATCCATGCGGGGTGCGTCTTGACGTACCCTCGCGACGGGCAGCACTCCGACTGGTGCGTCAAGACGCACGCTACGGCTTTGATCCAGAATAAACTGATCACAACTTACGACCAGAAGAGACAACCATGGCCGAGTTCAAAATCCCGAACATCGCGGAAGGCATCTCAGAAGTCGATCTCGCAGCACTGACTGTTTCCGTTGGAGACATCATCGAGCCGGGCATGGTCGTCGCGGAGGTTGAGACTGAAAAAGCAGCCACAGACATTGACTGTCCGATCGGCGGCAAGGTCGTGAAGATTCACGCCAATCCTGGCGATACGATGGCAGTCGGAGCTGTTCTGCTGACGATCGAAGCTTCTGCTGCTGCCGAAGCGGCTCCCGCCAAAGAAGCACCAGCGGCTCCGGCAGCCGCCGAACCAGCTCCTGCCGCTTCTTCTCCGCCGGAAGCAGCACCCGCACCTGTTGCTGCTCCGGTCGCGGCATCGCCGGCTGCGGCAGCAAGTGTAGCTCCCACAGATGATCGCGCTCCGGCTCCGGCCGGACCAGCAACTCGACGACTGGCACGCCAGTTGGGAGTCGATCTGCACGGTGTCGTCGGCTCGGCAGCCGGTGGTCGGATTACTCAGGAAGATGTAAAGACTCACGTTAAACAAATCATGGAAGGTGGCGGTGTCGCTTCGGGCGGAGGAGGCGGTTACGCACCACCGCCGCTGCCGGACTTCACCAAATGGGGACCGGCCGAACGCGAGCCGATGAACAAGATTTCGCGATCAGCAGCGGCCAATCTCAGCATGTGCTGGAACGTGATTCCGCACGTGACGCAGCACGACCTGATCGACATCACCGATCTGGAAGCCGCTCGGCGTCGCTATTCGGAGAAGGCGAAGAAGACCGGCGCCCCGAAAGTCACGATGACCGCCATCGCGATGAAGGCTTCGGTCGTTTGCCTGAAAGAGTTTCCGAAATTCAATTCGAGCCTCGATCCGCAAACCAACGAGCTAGTATACCGGAAGTATTTCAACATTGGTTGCGCGGTCGATACACCGAATGGTCTGCTCGTTCCGGTGATCAAAGACTGCGATCAGAAGAGCGTCGCAGAAATCGGCAACGAGTTGACCGATGTCGCCGGTCGGGCTCGGGATCGCAAAGTCACGATGGACGAAATGCAGGGAGCGTGTTTCACGATTACGAATCTCGGCGGAATCGGCGGGACCGCCTTCACACCAATCGTGAACTATCCGGAAGTCGCCATCCTGGGGATGTCTCGCGGGCGCAAAGAACTTCAGATCGTGGATGGGGAAATCGAAGAACGATTCATGCTGCCATTGTCGATGTCTTACGACCATCGAGTCATCAACGGTGCCGACGCCGCTCGATTTGTCGTGCGGTTGGGTCAGCTTCTGACCGACGCGTTTAATCTGGCTGCCACGATCTGATCGATTCCCTGGCGACAAGACGTCAGTCTTCCACGTACGATTGCTCGGTCCGCTCCACATTGACATGGTGCGTTGATATTCTTATTGAAACGTACACAGCGGTCGTGGGCAGCAACCGAGTGGATGGACACAATTATGTCTGAATCTGATCTGGAAATCGTGAAACAGGATGGCGTGACCGTCATCGTTCTGGGTGAGCAGTACGACAATCTGGACGAGCCCGCTCTCGAAGCAGCAGCGACCGACCTGCTGGAGATTGCTCAGTCAGCGGATCCACCTTTGATCGTCATTGACATGGGGCGGACGAAGTTCTTCGGCTCGGCATTCCTGGGAACTCTGTTCCGAGTCTGGCGACGGTTGACCACTCGCAGCGGCAAGCTGTGTGTGTGCGGTGCGACCGGCCCTTGTGCGGACGTACTGGAAGTCACTCAGGTCGATCGTTTGTGGAATCTGTTCAAGACGCGTGAAGCGGCGGTCGAATCGCTGAAACCCTGAGAGCCGGCGGCTGATTGATCGCGACCGGATGTTGCGTATCACGAGTCGGCGCATCAACAACCGACGGAGCGAATTTATGGTGCGAACTCACGTCGCTAAGGTTCTGAAGGATGCTCAGCCGGGCGAGACTGTGAAAGTCGGAGGCTGGGTTCGAACTCGCCGCGATTCGAAGCAGAGCTTCTCGTTCGTCGAACTGAACGACGGAAGCTGTTTCAGCAGCATCCAGATCGTCGTCGACGCAGACACTCCCGGATACGACTGCATCAAGGATGTGACGACAGGAAGCTGCATTTCGGTCACCGGCGAAGTGAAAGACTCTCTTGGTAAGGGTCAGCGAGTCGAACTTCACGCTCAGGATCTGGTGCTGCACGGCACGGCGGACGGCAAAACTTACCCGCTGCAGAAAAAGGGGCACAGCTTCGAATTTCTTCGCGAGATCGCTCACCTTCGCCCTCGGACAAACACGTTCGGCGCGATTACTCGAGTTCGCAACGCTGCCTCCGCAGCGGTGCATGAATTCTTTCAGGAGCGCAGCTTCAATTACATCCAGACACCCGTCATCACGACCAGCGACTGCGAAGGCGCCGGGCAGATGTTCTCGGTGACGACGCTGAATCTGGAACGCATCGCGGAAGTGCAAACGAAGCTTGACTTCGGTCAGGACTTCTTCGGCAAACGGGCGGCGCTCACAGTCAGCGGCCAACTGGAGGCCGAGATTTTCGCTTGCGGGACGGGCGACTGTTACACCTTCGGACCGACATTCCGTGCTGAGAATTCGAACACGACGCGGCATCTGGCTGAGTTCTGGATGATCGAGCCGGAGATGCCATTCTACGAACTGACCGACAACATGGAGCTGGCGGAAAAGTTCGTCCAGCATGTCATCAACCGAGTGCTCGAACGATGTGCTGAAGACATGGAATTCTTCAACCTGCGGATCGACAAGACCGTACTGGAAACGCTTCGCAACATCACCGAAAACGAATTTATCCGACTGCCTTACACAGAAGCTGTCGACATCCTGCAGAAGAGCGGGCAGAAGTTCGAGTACCCCGTCGAGTGGGGGCACGACCTGCAGTCAGAGCACGAACGGTTCCTGACCGAGCAGCACTTCAAGCAACCGGTCATCCTGTTCGATTATCCACGAACGATTAAACCGTTCTACATGCGGTGTAACGACGACGGAAAAACCGTTCGAGCGATGGATGTCCTGGTTCCTCGCATTGGCGAAATCATCGGCGGCAGCCAGCGTGAAGAACGACTCGACGTTCTGGAGTCGCGCATGAAAGAATGCGGGCTCGAGCCTGAAGAATACTGGTGGTACGTCGATCTTCGCCGTTACGGAACTGTGCCGCATTCTGGATTCGGGCTTGGTTTCGAGAGACTCATTCAGCTCATGACCGGCATGCAGAACATCCGCGACTGCATCCCCTTCCCGCGAGTTCCCAAGAGCGCGGAGTTCTAAGCCAGGCGCCAGTCTTGCTTACTTCGCGACGGCAACCGATTCGTCGGTCCGCAACCAAGCGGATTGAGTCGAACGGCAGAGGTCGATCAGATCGTTGGCAGAGTCGAGAATGTCGAGCAGGTCTCCGTCTGCTGAAATCGTGTCGCGGAGTCGTTCCGCTCGCTCTGTGAAGAGCGGGAGGCCGTTCTGTTCGGCGATCGAGTGCAGCCTCGACGCCAGCGCCTTCATGCCGTCAAAGTCCTGAGTCTCCAACGCGTTGATAAGACGTTCGATGTGCTGACCGATTCCGAGTGCCGCATCTCGAGAATACGCAGTATCGGAATACGGATTGCTGTCGGGTCTTGCGCTGGCGTTAACCATCGAGATGAATCGTTCAACGAGTTGGGGATCGAACTGCGAGTTTCCACATTGCCGAAGCTCGTCGAACGCTTCGTCCTGCGTAAGTGCCTTTCGGTAGGGGCGATCGGTCGTCATCGCGTCGTAAGCGTCGGCAATCGCCAGAACCCGGGCCCCGACAGGAATCGCTTCGCCGGCCGGCAGTCCTGGACGGTTTCGAGTGCCGCCAAAGTGAGATCGGTAACTTTCGACGATCGACGTGACGGGCTCGCAGTCAAACGACGCACGCACAATTTCGACGCCGATTCGATCGTGCTGTCGCATGACTTCCCACTCGTCGAGCGTCAACGGACCACTCTTCAACAGGATGGCATCCGGGACGCCGATCTTACCAATGTCGTGAAGCAGCGCCGCGATTTCGAGAGTGTAAGTTTCTTTCGGAGTGAGTAACCCTTCAGCGGCCATCAGGCACAAATCGGCGACACGGCGGCTGTGCCCTGCGGTCTCAGAATGTCGATACGCCAGCGTGGACAGCAGCGCGGCGACTGCTCGATACGGAACCTGCGATGCACCGTCCGGTTCAATACTGCGATCTTCGGACCGTGTGCGCGAGACCGTTGATTCGTCGACTTCGACATCTTCGGGGACCTGGTCGAATCTGACGACCTG
>JBLFXD010000263.1:0-8290 GCA_047611045.1 Planctomycetaceae bacterium
TCGCCGCGCCGGACTTTGATCTCGATCTGCTGGGGCACTCGTACTTCGCTCAGGCTGAGGCTTTGCTGTACGACATGCACAGCTTGATCCGCCACGACGAACAACCCGCCGCCCGACTGCGGATCAGTCCCGACCTGCACGACGGGACGAGCTTCTGGAAACTCAGACGATAGCGTCATCTCAACATTCGAGCATGTTCCTCCACGCCTCTTTTGGTTAGAAGATTTCTGTTACAGAATCAGGGAAATTATTCTGCACAATTTCCTCAGCAAGGAATGCAAAGACCGTGGGAATGGCTGAATCAGAATCGGGTGAGTCGCTGATTGTTTCTCCTGGTTCGTCTGAACAAAGTGTTCGTGCGGCAGGTGGTTGGGAATTGAGCGTTCCCGACGGTTGGGAGTTGTTGCCGCCGGGCGACGCGGCGCTAACTCGGCGGGTGAAGGCGGGTGGTCCGACGTGGACCGTTCAGGAGAAGAAGGGGCGTCGAACTTTTTCGAAGGGCGTCTGGGCTCCGGCTGACCGGATCGCCGCTGTGCGTGCGGATCTGGAAGTCGAGCGGTCGACAGAGTCCTACGCAAAGAAGCGGCTGGCAGACGCGAAACGCCGAGAACGTAAGCAGGGCGAGTACGTCGAAGACTTCCAGCAGGCGGTGCTTTCGTTTCTAAACTTCAGCTCACGTCATGCGGATCTTGCGGCGAGTCTTGCTCAGGCCGTGGCCAGTCATGCGACTCCGGTCGGCAGCGGAACAGTGGCCCGCACGCAGCGGATTCCGATCGAGCAGCGAGCTGAGTCTGCGGTGATCGCCTGGCTGCGTCACCAGACGACGGCTTATGACAACATGAAGATCGCTCGGATTAAGGGAAAGCGGCGCGAAGTTCGGCGCATGCTGGCAGAAGAGTCGCGACGTCTGCTGGCTGGTTACCGTGGGGACGGAGCCGTCGATGCGGCACGTTGCCCGCTGCAGACTGCGCTGCGATCGGCCGCGACATCGAAGGCGGCGACCGGGAAAACTCTGACCGACGATTGACGTTGCATGTCCCTCGTTCAGCAGTCGACTACCATCGCGACTCAACGCCTCACGGATGGCGGCCTCTTTCTTCGCTGGAGATTTCGAATGCTCAACGTCGTTTATGTCTGCGGTGCCGTGCTGGTGCTTGTCGCGATTTATGACGTCGTGCAGTCGAAGCATGCGATTCTGCGGAACTTTCCGATCCTCGGGCACTTTCGATATTTGCTGGAAACAATCGGGCCGGAGCTTCGGCAGTACATCGTCACGAGCAATAACGAAGAACGTCCCTTCAGCCGTGATGAGCGAACGTGGGTCTATGCCTCGTCCAAAAAGCAGAATAACTATTTCGGATTCGGCACCGACAACGACCTTGAGCAGTCGCCGAATCACCTGATCATCAAACATTCGGCGTTCCCTCTTGCAGATCTTCGCGAAGGGCATCCCGAGTACGACCCGAACTATCGGATTCAGTGTCCGAAGATTCTCGGCGAAGCGAGAAATCGAAAGCACGCATTTCGTCCCGCGTCAGTCGTCAATGTGTCGGGCATGAGTTACGGCTCGCTAAGCGGCCCAGCCGTCGAGGCTTTGAATCGAGGATGCGGTCTCGCTGGATGTCTGCACAACACGGGGGAAGGCGGGATTTCGGAATTCCACCAGCATGGCGGGGACCTGATCTGGCAGATCGGCACCGGCTATTTCGGCTGTCGCGACGAAGCTGGCAATTTCAACCTGAGTCGATTCAAAGAGTGCGTTGAGCGGAATCCGGTCAAGGCGATTGAGATCAAACTCAGCCAGGGAGCGAAGCCTGGCCTTGGCGGGATGTTGCCCGCCGCAAAGATAACTCCCGAGATTTCAAAAATTCGCGGCATCCCGATGGGGCAAGACTGTGCGAGTCCATCGACCCATTCGGCATTTCATGATGCCGATTCGCTGCTCGACTTCGTGGAGATGCTCGCTGACGAAAGTGGATTGCCTGTTGGAATCAAGTCAGCGGTCGGCGAGTCACAGGTTTGGAAAGACCTCGCCCGACTGATGGACACAACCGGGCGCGGAGTTGACTTTATTACCGTCGACGGTGGCGAAGGCGGAACGGGAGCGGCACCGCTGGTGTTTTCTGACCATGTCGCGTTGCCGTTCAAGCTGGGGTTCACTCGCGTTTACCGGGAATTCTTCGAGCGAGGCATCCACAATCAGATTGTTTTCGTCGGGTCGGGAAAGTTGGGGTTTCCCGCGACGGCGATTCTGGCCTTCGCGTTGGGCTGCGACATGGTCCACGTCGCTCGTGAGCCCATGCTTTCGATTGGCTGCATTCAGGCGGCGCGGTGTCACACCGGACATTGCCCGACGGGAATCGCTACTCAAAACCGGTGGCTGATGCGAGGCCTTGATCCAACTCACAAAGGGGCTCGACTGGCGAATTACATCGTGACTCTGCGCAAAGAGATTCTGCAATTGTCGAGAGCTTGCGGAGTACCCCATCCGTCGCTCGTCACTGCAGACCAGTGCGAAATCATCGACGAAAAATTCGGCAGCGTCACGGCGAGAGAATTATTCAAATTGGCCGAGTCACTCGATTACGGCCTGCCGAGTGACGAGCAGCGAAAGACGATTCTGGACTTGCCGCCGCTTGTGTAGGTCAGGCAGTGCCTGACGAAGTCAGCACCACGTGCGAAAATTCAGCCCCAGTGAATTACTCCGTCAGACAGAGCCTGACCTACGACTTAAGCCAGCAGGTCTTCGATCACATGGCCATGCACGTCGGTCAGGCGTCGGTCGATTCCGTTGTTGCGAACGGTCAGTTTGCGGTGATCAATGCCGAGCAAATGCAGAATCGTGGCGTGGATGTCGTAGACCTGCGTCGGATTGTCCCGGTCCAGCGGCTTGTAGCCCCATTGGTCTGACGGGCCGTATGTCGTGCCGCCTTTGATGCCGCCGCCGCATAGCCAGTTTGTGAAAACGTACGGGTTGTGGTCACGCCCTTTGCTGCCTTGCGTGCTTGGCATGCGGCCGAATTCTGTCGTCCACAGAACGATCGTGTCTTCGAGCATTCCTCTTTGTTTAAGATCTTTGATCAAGGCGGCCGCTCCGTGAGACATTCCCATTGCCAGCGGCCCATGATCTCGTTTGATGTCTTCGTGCGAGTCCCAGTTGCGTCGCGGGAATCCGTTGTCGTTGCCCGACCAGATTTGCACGAACCGGACGCCGCGTTCCAGCAGTCGTCTGGCGACGAGACACTTTCGGCCGAAGTAGTCAGTTTCTTCGATCGGGTTGATCTCCTTGCTGAATTCCTTCTGGCCGTCGCTCAAGCCGTACATGTCGATGATGTGTTTGGGTTCTCCCGAAATGTCCAGAGCCTCGGGAGCGCTCAACTGCATCTTCGCTGCCAGCTCGTAACTTCGAATCCGGGCTTCCAGTCGCGAGTCTCCCGGACGCGATGCCTGATGCTCACGGTTGAGTTTTGTCAGAAGCTGCAACGCTCGTGAATCGCCAGCGGCGCTGACGTACTTTGCTTTCGGCATCAGGTCGGCGATCGGGTTTTCCGTTCCCGGCCGGATGATCGTTCCCTGATGATGAGTCGGCAGAAACGCGGCTCCCCAGTTCTTCGGTCCGTTGGAAGCAAACCCTCGGCGGTCAGGCAGCACGACGAACGTAGGCAGGTTCTCGTTCATGTTTCCCAGGGCGTAGCTGATCCAACTGCCCATGCCAGGGAAGCCTGGCGTGTCGAAGCCCGTTGACTGGAGGTAAGTCGCCTGACTGTGAACGCCGGTCTTGCCGACCATGTTATGGACGAAGGCCATTTCGTCGACGACATCGCCCAGCGGCTGAACAGCTTCGCTGAGATGTTTGCCGCAATCTCCGTACTGACTGAATGAGAACGGAGATTTCATCCACGGCCCGAGCCCATTCTGAAAGGCCTCAACGTGCTCGCCAAAGTCGGACTTCTCGCCGTGGTGTTTTCCCAGAGCGGGTTTGTAATCAAACAGGTCCAGGTGACTGGCTGCTCCGCCCATGAACAGCTGCACGACTCGTTTGGCTTTTGGCGGATGATGCAGCACCTCGACGGCGGCGCCACTTCCCGGCTGAGTCGCGGCTGCCAACAAGCCGTCGGCGTCGAGCATTCCAGCCAAAGCCAGCGCGCCAAAACCGCCGGCTGACTGATTGAGGAATTGTCGTCGGTCCATGTTGTTCTCTTTGCTGAAATCACTCGCTGCGTCGAACGAATGGTCAGGTGTTGGTCGGGAAAATTCAATCTGAGAGGCCAGACAGACGCCTCATGGTGACATCGACCGAACGGTGAATGCGCGAAATTGTCAGGAAAGGAGAACTGTGCGTCTCAGCAGTTCGTCTAAACCGAGATGCTTACGAGATCAGGTTCGTCGTCGGTGAAGGACTTTGCCCAATTTCACGTTCAAGTGATAATCCGGTTTGTGTCGATGAGGAAATGTGCGTAATACTCTGCCGAAGGTGTAGTCGAAGCGGGTGCTCGTCGAGCGGTGAAGGCCACCATGTTCAGTAACGTAACCAGCATTCTGACAATGACGACGATGCTGCTGCATTCGATCTTCGGATGCTGCTCGCATCATGCTCATGCGTGCGAGCATGGCGAATCGGTCGCTCAATGTCAGGCTGAGCACGACGAACATCGTTCCGAAGTTCGCGAAGTGGCCCACCTGGATCATCATGAAGCTGGTCACGAAGGTTGCTCGGCGACGCCTGAAGAGTCTGAGCATGGATGCCGTGGCGATTCTCACAGCGGGCCACAGACGGCACTCCTTGACGATCACGAGGATTCAGAGCCGCTGCCCGATCCGGACGCACCGTGCCAGCAGAATTGCAACGACGGCGACTGCCGATTCACGTTGTCTTCTGCTGTGAAAACTCCGGCACCGGACGAGGGGCAACTCAGCTGTCCAGCCTCTGCGACCACTGTTGGTGCCGCTGTGTGTTGTGCAGGTCTGTCTCCCAGACGAGCGGATTCCGAGCCACCTGGTACGCCGCCGGACAAGTGCGCTCGCGCTTTGATCCAGGTCTGGCGACTGTAAAAACACGCTGCCTGGTGCGTGTTCAGGTCTGATGGTGAAGCGTGGCTCGAATGACGCGCCGCAGTCTTTCCGATTCGACCGATTCCTTCTGCGAGCATTCCGAGGCTTCGCGCTGACTTCCATCTCCCGCCGTTGCCGTTGTGCGGCAACGAGTTTTCGGAGTTGTGCTGTCAGACATTGTTGCCGCGGCCGCACTCGAAACTTCGTCCCGCGATTGTGGACATTCTCATGAAACTGCGCGTCCCAAATTTACCGCTGAAGTTAATCGGATGGCTGGTTGCCATTGCGATCCTTGTCCCGTCATTGATCTATCGTGGAAGCTGGTTTCCCGGTACTGAAGCCTGGGTCAAACGTTCGATTGGAAACTATCGTCAAGCTGGTTCGGCGACGGGGCATGGTCACGGCGGCGCTTCGGAGCCGGATGGCGATGCTCACGGTGGGCACGCCGGTCATGACGAGGCCACGTCGCTTGAACTGTCCGTGCAGGCGCTCAGGAATCTTGGTCTGACGCCGGAGTTCATTCAGCCGGTGAGGCTTTCGACCTACCGTCGCAGCATTCGCGTCCCGGCCGTCGTCGCCGAACGTCCGGGGCGAACACGGCTTCAGGTCGCGACACCGATGACCGGCGTCATCCGGCATGTCCACGCGGTGGCGGGTGAAGCGGTCAAACCGGGAACGCTGCTGTTTGAGATCCGCCTGACTCATGAAGACCTCGTTCTCGCACAGACGAGTTTTCTGCAAACGCTCGGCGAGCTGGATGTCGAACGTCGCGAGATTACTCGTTTAACCGAGGCGACAAAGACCGGCGCGGTCCCTCGAATCAAACTACTTGAGCGTGAGTACGCGAAAGACAAACTGGATGCGATGCTGAGTGCTCAACGGGAAGCCTTACGGCTGCATGGGCTTTCGAAGGTGCAGGTTGACCAGATTGTGACGGGCCGACGGCTGCTTCGAGAGTTGCAGGTGTTTGCTCCGGGTCCGGACGAGCATTCTGATGACGAATTGAAGCTTGCCGGCCCGCCTGTTCAACGAGTCGTGTTTCAACCGGCCGCTGAAAAGATCAAGCCCGAGCAACCAAAGTTCGCACCACTTAACCAACCAGACGATGTCACGCCGCTGGTCATCTCTGAGTTGCGAGTTCACAAGGGGCAGTCGGTCGATGCGGGCGAGACGCTTTGTACGCTTTCGGACTACAGTCGGCTTTACGTCGAAGGGCTGGCCTTTGAGCAGGACGCTGGGGCGATTGCCGCAGCGGCTCGTCGAGATTGGAAGGTCAAAGCGGTTTTTGAGCAGCCCGACAATCAGGTGCAAACGCTGGACGACCTTTCGATCATGCGGCTGTCCAACGAGATCGATGCTGATTCCCGGACGCTGCATTTTTACGTCGCCTTGCCAAACACAATCGAAAGTCTGACCGACACTGAAGACGGCAATTTCTTTGTCGGCTGGCGTTATCGTCCGGGGCAACGTCTGCAGTTGGAAGTTCCGATCGAGGAATGGCCGGACGAGATCGTGCTGCCGGTCGAGGCTGTGACAAAGGAAGGCGCAGAGTTTTACGCCTTCCACCAGAACGGCGACCACTTTGACCGAGTCGCGGTACACGTCAAATATCGCGACCAGTCGACGGTCGTGATTGCCAACGACGGAGCGTTATTCCCCGGAGACGTCGTTGCGTGGCGATGTGCTCATCAGATGCAGATGGCCCTTAAGAACAAGTCTGGCGCCGGGGCTGATCCTCACGCCGGGCACACCCATTAGAAGGGGCGATCGATGTTAAACGCGATTATTCGATTCGCCCTTCAGCAACGGTTGCTGACCGTGGCCATCGCCGTCTTCCTGATTGGTTATGGAAGCTGGCAGACACTGCAGATGGACATCGACGTCTTTCCGGATCTCAACCGGCCTCGTGTTGTCATCATGACCGAAGCTCCCGGTCTTGCGCCGGAAGAAGTTGAAACGCTAATTACGTTCCCTGTTGAAACGGCGATGAACGGAGCCAACGGCGTCCAGGCTGTTCGCAGTTCGTCGGGCATTGGTATCTCGGTGATCTATGTCGAGTTCGACTGGGGAACCGACATCTACACCGATCGCCAGATCGTGATGGAGCGGCTGCAACTGGTTCAGGATCGTCTGCCCAAAGGAATCAAACCGACGCTCGCTCCGATCTCGTCGATCATGGGTCAGATCCTGATGCTCGGCATGTGGCGGGATAATTCTTCTGCTGAGAATGGCGACACATCCCGCTCAGCGGGAGAATCGATGGAGTTGCGGACGCTGGCCGATTGGGTTGTCCGGCAGCGGCTGTTGACGATTCCTGGCGTGTCGCAGGTCTTCACGATGGGCGGAGGCCGGAAGCAGTTTCAGGTGCTGGTCGATCCGGATTTGATGCTGCGTTACGGCGTGACGCTGCATCAGGTGAAACAGGCGGTCGTCGACAGCAACGTCAATACGACGGGCGGCTACCTTGATGAGCAGGGACCGAATGAACTCCTTGTCAGAGCGCTCGGGAGAATTCAGAGCGTCGACGATCTGAAGAAAGTCGTCGTGACAATTCGTGACGGCCGCCCGGTGGCGTTAGCTCAGATTGCCAGGGTTGAGGAAGGGGCTCAGGTCAAACGCGGTGACAGCTCTGCGTTTGTCCGAGTCAAGGAAAGAGCTTCTGACGACGCGGAAACGGGATCGGCCGCTTCGGCATTCTCCGGCGGACCGGCCGTCGTCCTAACGATCAACAAGCAGCCCGGAGCTGACACGCGAGCCATCACCGACAGTATTCTGGACGCCGTCGAGGAACTGAAGGATTCATTGCCGGACGACATTCGAATTGTGCCCGTGTACTCGCAGAAATCCTTCATCGATCGAGCGATCGAGAACGTCGTCGAAGCCTTGCGCGACGGCGGCCTGCTGGTTGTGGTGGTCCTGTTTCTCTTTCTGATGAACTTCCGCACGACGTTCATCACGTTAACGGCGATTCCGCTTTCGCTCGTCATGACCGCCGCCGTGTTTGCGTTCTTTGGACTTTCGATCAACACAATGACGCTCGGCGGGCTGGCCGTCGCCATTGGCGAACTGGTCGACGACGCTATCGTCGACGTCGAAAACATTTTCCGACGACTCAAGGAGAACCGGCTCCGGTCGACTCCGAAGCACACGTTGCTCGTCGTCTTTCAGGCGAGCACGGAGATACGCAACTCGATCGTCTTCGGCACGATGATCGTAATTCTCGTCTTCATTCCGCTGT
>JBLFXD010000264.1:0-8287 GCA_047611045.1 Planctomycetaceae bacterium
ACGTTGCCACGCGGCGAGCATGACGGACAGTTCCCGGCCGACCGTGAGGCTTTGTTTGAATACGACCTGGTGATCTTTGGCGAGATCGCCCCCGACCTGTTTGCTTCACACGAATTGCAATGGCTGCGTGACTTTGTCGAAATCCGGGGCGGCGGACTGATTTTCGTTGATGGACAGCGAGGAACACTGAAGCAATTGAGTGACGAGAATCTCGGCAGCCTGCTCCCTGTCGAATGGAGTATCGCTCCGATTGCTGCCCGACCGTCGTCGTTGCAACTCACCGAAACAGGGGCAGCCACATCGGCGTTACGACTGGTTGCCGACGATGCCCCGAATCGACGTTTCTGGACAAAACTCCCTGCACCGCACTCGCTGATTGCCGTCGAGGCATTACCTGGATCGGAGGTGCTGGTCGAAGCCGACGTTAACGGCCAACCTCATCCGGCAATCGTGTGGCACCGATTCGGTGCAGGTAAGGTGTTGTATCTTTCGTTCGATGAAACCTGGCGTTGGCGATACAAGGCCGCCGACACGTGGCATCAACGCATCTGGAATCAGTTGGCGAAATTTGTCATGCCCCGGCCGTTCGCGGTGAGTGATGAATTCGTGTCAATCGACACGGGAGCCATCAGCTACGCAGCCGGCGACAGTGTCGACATCCGAGTGCAGCTCCTCGGTCTTGATGGAAAACCGAGCAACAGTGCGACAGCCGATGCGCTCGTCTGGAAAGGTGAGGAAGTCGTCGGCACAGTCGGATTGACTGCTGATCCCGATGTTCCAGGCCTCTATCACGGACGCTCGGCGAGTCTCCCCGAAGGTGACTACGAAGTCTCCGTCCAGGCGGCTGGTTACAGCACGGCAGCGCTCAAAGCTCGCAGCGAGTTTGTGGTATCGCCACCAGAATCGGGGGAACTGGCACAGACCGCAGCCAACGTCGAGCTGCTTGAGCAAATGGCCAACGCATCAGGAGGCGTCTATCTGAGAGAAGAACAGATCGGTAAGCTTCCCGAACTACTCGACCCCCTCAGCAGCGGTCGCGTGGTCGAGTCCAGCATGGTCATCTGGCAAAGCTATTGGTGGTTTGCCGCGATGATCTTGTTACTGGCAGTTGAATGGATACTTCGAAAGCGAGCAGGTTTGTTGTGAGAAACGCGTTCGAAACAACATCGCAATATCAACACGACGTCTCAAACTAGATTCAACATTTGCATTCTTTACCGAGGCCACGATGAGCCATCATCTTGATCCACTGGTTTCCCGGAAGCTGCAACAGTTTCAGGGCCGTCGACGGCGACTGATTTTCGCGCGGGGGCTGAGTGCGGGGTTGCTTACTTTTGTCCTTGGCATGGCCGCAGTGGCGTTGATTGACTGGTACTGGCTGCTGGCCGACAGCACTCGCTGGTACATGAGCATCGCCGTCTATGTCGGAGCGGTGCTCGCCGTCTGGCTGACAGGATTACGCGGTCTGCTTCGCCGTCCGGCTCGCGAAGAAATCGCCGAGCAGATGGAACTGACCGAACCCGAGTTGCGAGAGAATCTGCTTTCCGCCGTTGAACTCGCGACGGACGATCCGTCAGCCATTCACGACAGTCCGGTCTTCCGTAACCTGGTCCAAGGGAAAGTCGCCGAGCAGATGACGCGGGTCCGCGTTCCCAATCTGTTGCCGTTTCGACTGGTTGGTTCGTGGGTCCTCGCCGCGCTGGTTGTTGTTGGCGTGGTCGGATGGTTACTGACTTCGGGAGACCAGCGACTTCAGCAACTGGCCGTCCGCGCGGTATTGCCCGGTGCCAACATCGCACGGGTTTCCCGCATTCACGTAAAAGTCCTCGAACCGACTCCGCATTCGCTCATTCTCGCCGAAGATGAAACCGTGGCGGTTGTGGTCGACGTGACCGGCGGCAACTTCGATGAGGTGACGCTCGAAACAGAAACGCCGACACAAGGCACCGTCCGGCACACGATGCGCGGCGTGACAGCGTCCGAATTCGCCGCCAACATTCTGGTCGGCGAGGAATCGGTCGAGTATCGCATTCTCGCGGGGGATGCGATTACGCAGCGGTTCCGTATTGAATCCCGCGCCCGCCCGCACGTTTTGGCCTTTCATAAGACGTACCGATTTCCCGAGTACGCCCAGCTCGACGACGAGACCGTCACCGAGCCACATGGCGACCTGCTGGTGCTCGAAGGGACCGAAAGCGAATTGATTCTTGAGCTGGATCAAGAGGTCTCATCCGCTGAGCTGCGCATCGCTCCCTCCGATTCCGAAGAGGTGCAGGTTGTACCGCTCGCGCGTGTCACTGATCAGAAGAAGTCAGCTCAGAAGAGTTCAGCCGGCGCTGTGCAGTGGATGGCGAAGGTGCCGGTGTCGGCTGCAGGTATCTACAAGGTGCATCTAGTCTCGAAGGAGACCGGGTTCGAAAACATTTTCAGTCCGAAGTACGAAATCAGACCGCTTCCCGACCTGATCCCGAAGGCCGGTTTCGTGAATCAGCAGGAACCAACTCTGCTGCTCCCACCGAACGACATTCTCGCTCTGCAAGGGATGGCGGAAGATGACCTGCCGGTGGTCAGCCTCGAACAGAAGATCTCAGTGAATGGTCGCGAGTGGCAGTCGGTATCGCTCGATGCACAGCCGTCGGAGGAAACCGGAGGCCGTCGCGTGGCGGCTGCATGGGATTGGGACCTGCTCGGCTACAAACTCAAAACCGGCGATCAGGTGTTGACGAAGCTGGTGGCGACCGATCGCAAAGGGAATATCGGCGAATCGATCCCGCTGCGAGTCGTCGTCGCTGCCCCCGATTTCGATCCCGAGCGTCACACCGTGATGGAAGTCAAAGCGAAGCTGTACGATGAACTCAAGAGCTTTGCCGACCTGATGGAAGAGCAAAAGACGCTGGCGCTGGCAGCGATTGAACGAATTCAACAGCCGGACCGCACTGAAGAGAAAGACTCAGACGATCGAACAATAATTCTTGAACTGGCAAACACACAGCGCGAACGAGCGACGATTCTGGTCGAGCAGATCAAGGAAGTTGAACAGGCAATGCCCGCCGGTGCAGACGCCTATGATCTCGACTTGACCGGGCGAGTCATCGCCCGCATCGAACGCGAGCATTCGCACATGGCCGCGTTTCTCCTGAAGGCGATGCAGCATGTCGACGAGAAGGGCCGCAAAGAGGATCTCGCCCGTCTGGGAAGCGTCTTCAAACGCATCGCCGATGATGCCAGTACGACGGTGAAGCACTATCAGGTGCTGATGTCGCACAATTTCCTGGCCGGAATTGCCGCCGATCTGGACGCACTGCTGCAACAACAGCAGCAAGTGGTCGACAGCCCGACCCAAACTTGGAATCGCCTGTTGCGACAGGAATCGCTCGTCATCAACCAACTCCAATTGCTCGATCGCGTCATTGGACGTCAGCGCGATCGTTTGCCGCAGTCACTTAGAGATCAAATGCGAAATCTGGTCACTTGGACGGACTCGCAACGCCTCCGTTTGCAGGATGCCACAGAATCTGAAGAGAAGCTCGCTGAATTGCGACGGCTCTCTCAGGATTTCCTCCGGCAACTCAAAACCAAACAGAAGATCGATGTCGTCGAGGGGAACCTGCCAGGCCGAATCGTGAATGTTCGTCGCGATTTCCTGAATCGCTCGGGCGGGTTGTATGTCCCGATCAACGAAGTTGGGCAGGCCACACGACAGGAGAATCGGCTCGCCGCTTTAGCGACTGCATCCGCCGACTCAGAAGAAGGCCGGCAGCTGCTCGACAAGGCCGAACGATTTGTCGCGGAAATCGACCTGCAACATCGGTGGAGTATCGATCAGTTGCGCTCGCGTCGCGAATTAACCCAGAGCCGACGCGATGCCGATGCTCAGTACGCCGCTGATGCCGGACTGACGCATCGCGCGGTGACTTCGCTGTTGCATCAGCATCGGAAAACTCCGCCACAGGAATCGACGATTCCCGACCATCTCCTGGAAGTCGCACCCGCCTACCGCACATTAGAGGCGGGACACGATTTGATCATCGCTCGCGATGCGCTCAACGTGCTGTTGAATCTCGAACGTTGGGGTTCTCAGAGTTTCACGTCGCACATCGAACAACCCCGCCAGTGGGATGTCGTGCAGCAGGCGATGGAAGTTGCCAGCCAGCAGTTGCAACAGGCAGGAGTCGAACGCTCGCATTATGAAAACCTCAATCAGGTCCGCTCGTCGGAACCTCTACGAGAGGCCGGTCGCAAGATCAGCGAACGACGTTCGCGACGCGACGCGATGATCGGAGCGGGGCACGAACTGGTCGAACTTCGAGACAACCTTGCGGTCGTCGTCAAAGACGTGCAACCGGTCATGGCCGAAGCGCGGGCCATTATTGCCAGGTATGCTCCGACAATTCCCGAGATGGCGAAACAGGCTGCCGAAGACCTTCGAGAACTGGAACAGGAGACAACCGACACGGCTGATGTCGCCGAGCAGACGGAAGTGCCGGAGACGACGCAGCAACTGGCCGAGCTCCAGCAACAGCAAGCGGCCATCAACGCGCAGATCGAGGACTTGTTTGCCGCACTCGTGGAAGATGCCAACTCGCAGGACGTGCTCGAGGAAGACCAACGCGAACGGGCTCGTGACGCGGACGACAGTGTCGCGATGATTCAGGAACCGGCCGAGAAGATGAACCGGGCGCTCGAACAAGCCTCTCAGAATGAAGTCGGTGCCAAACAGGCTCGTGATCTTGCTCAGGCCGCCGAACAACAGGAGCAGACCGCCCAGGCACTTGAGCTTGTCGCCGAACACTTTGGCCGTCTCGACGAAGGAATGGACATCGCCGACTCGCGAGCGGAGTTGCGTCAGGCTGAGAACGAACTCGGCATCGCACGGGAAATGGAGCAACGGTTCGAAGGGGTCGAGCAAATCGCGGAGATGGCCAATCAGGACAGCGAACAGTTGATGTCGGAACTTGAAGCAGAACTGCAGCGCAACCCGGCCATGCAGCAGGCACTTTCTGAGATTGCACAGAACACGCTGCAGGAAGCACGAAATTCGCTCGAGTATGCCGCCAAAGACGATCAGGATGTCCAGCGGGCGAACGAGAAGTCGGATGCCAGCTTCCAGACGAAGAAGCGTGAACTGGCCGAAGACCTGCGGCAAATGGGAGCCGAAGCTGCGCGTCTGTCGCGGGAACTTGTGGCTCAGGCCAATCAGGCGGCTGCTCAGGGAAAGTCCCCCGAAGCTCAGAAGAAGCTGGCCGAAGCACAACAGAAACTGAATGCCGCTGCGCAGCAGGCGAACACGGCCCGCGAAGAGCAGCTGCTCAGCGACCTCACTCAAACGGCGCAGGAAGCACAGTCTGCCTTGAACGAGGCGGCCGAAACGCTGAAGCAGGCACAGAAGCAAACCGCAGCCGGTAAAGACGCTGAGATTCACGCCGACGAAAAGGCACGAGCCGGTCAGCAGAAGGCTTTGGAACTAAATCGAAAGAAGTTTCAGGATCAGCAGAAGAAAACGGTCGCCCAACTCGCAAAGCAGGCCAGCGATGCCAAGCGCCGGGCCGATCAAACCGCAAAGAACGCAGAGAACCAGTTGACCGCCGTGAAACGTCGTGTTGATCAGTCGCAGAAACAACTCAACCAGAAACCCGAAGATGGGGGACGAAAGGCGGCGCTGGCCAAAGAGCAGCAGAGTCAGGCAGCGGAACAGCAGAAGGTTGAGCAGGCGAAGCGGGTTCAGGAGAGAGCCGAGCAGAATGTGCAACGTGCAAAGCAGCAGGTCGACGAAGTCAACCGCCGTGACATGTCTCCGCTGAAGAAGTCGAACCCGGCGACACAACTGGCAGATCAGTATGCGGCCGAAGCGATGAAAACTGTTGAACAGTTGCAGGAGCGGGCTCAGACACTCGCCGACGCTGCGAAATTTGGGAACGAACTGGCCCCGCCGCAAACGCAACTCGCATCGGCCAACGAGCGTCAGGGGCAAGTCACTGTCGATGTTCAGCAGGCTGCCGACGATGTCGCCCGAGCTGCTCGGCACGAACGTCGACTCAAAAATATGGCCGCTGCCGAGCCACTGCAGCAGGCGGCTCAAGACATTCAGCAGGTCGCTCAGAACGAATCAACCGCCGCTGAGCAACGGTTAGAGTCGGCCATCACCGAAGCTCAAGCGGCCGCCGATGCCGCCAAACCGAACGCGCAAGGTTCTCCGCCCCCGGCAGCAACACCGCCAAACGGGACCCCGCAGAATGCAGAAGCGCTCAAAGCTCAAGCGGCGATCGCAACGACCGAGAGCGCGATCACTCAACAGGCCGAAGAGTTGACCGGCGTACTGGAACCGCTGCTCGCCGCCAACGAAGCAAGTGGAAACCCACCAGCAGGAGAGGCGGGTGATCCAGCCAGTGCAGCGCCGACAGCAGCGGCACAGGGGCAACCGCCGACAGCATCGGGAGACGCCGGATCGCCACCTCCACCTTCCGGTCAGGGACAATCGCCCGCGAACGGAACCACGCCACCCGCGTTCACTGCCGAAGAACTCGCCCGAGGGCAGCAATTGGCTCAGACACTCGATGAACTCGATCGCCAGGCCAACGCCGCCGGTCAGCAGCCTGGTCAGCCACAACCAGGTCAACCACAACGAACACCGTCTGCTCTCGATTCGCTGGCGCAAGCAGCTCAAGCTCAACAGTCGGCTGCCGCTGCCGCACGTGCTCAAGCTCAACAACAGGCGTCGCAGGCACTCGCCCAGGGGACTCAGTCGGAAGGAGATCCAGCGCTGACAGGTGCAATGGACGATTTCAAAGTCGCTGCGGTCAACCGATCGGAAGTAGCCAACTGGGGCAAGCTCCGCGGCAAGTCCGCCGAGGACCTGACAAATGGTCGCTCGGAAGCCGTCTCCAAAGAGTATCGAAAGAGCGTAGAAGCCTACTTCCGAGTCCTCGCGGAGCGTGCTAAGAAGAAATGAGTCCTCATTACCAGCACGAAGCGCCAGCGAGTGAATTTCACGATCACAAATAATTGACTCAACCGATTCACTCGCTTGCGCATAGTGCTGGTATGAAATCGGGAAGCTGTTTCGGACCACGTTGCTGACGCGTTCCGGCTGATTGAAGTTCATCCACGAAAAGTCTGAAGGCCATGATGCGTTGCTTTATCGTCATCCTGATTCTGACATCGAGCCTGCCGGTCTCGCTACCACTACGCGCGGCGGATCTCCCCGAGCCGACATCGTCAATTGATTCGGCGTTTGAGAAGGACGAAACCGATCTCGCCGTCGACAAGGCGATCGCGTATCTCATCACAAAGCAACGTGACGACGGAGCAATTATCGATAAGGGACACGAGACCACGATGACCGCATTGGCCATCATGGCGATGGCCAGCGTCGGGACTCAGCCGACGGACTTGTCTCCGGAGGGAGACGCCATTCAGCGAGCCCTCGCATTCGTCTTAAAAGACGATCGCATCGATGCCAATGGCTACTTTGGAGGACGCGATGGATCACGAATGTATGGACACGGCATTATCACGCTGATGCTGACCGAGATGCTCGGGATGGGGGCGACCGAAGAGCAGGATCAACTCATTCACGATCGGTGTCAGAAAGCGATCGATCTGATTTTGAGTTCGCAGCAGGAGAAGAAACCAACTCACTATCGAGGCGGCTGGCGGTACAATCCCTCTTCGAAGGATTCGGATCTCTCTGCCTCGGTCTGGCAAGTCATGGCACTGCGATCGGCCAGAAACGATGGGCTGCAGGTCCCGGCATCGGCGATCCACGATGCGGTCGAATACTTGAAGCGTTCTTACGCATCGCCGCTTGATCGCAATGGACTCCCGGACAAAAAGGCGAGTGGATTTTCGTATGAACCTCACCAGAATAATCCTACTTACACGATGACCGCCGCCGGTCTTCTGGCGATGCAGGTCTGTGGAGAATACGAATCTCCGCTGGTCGCCGGAGCCGCCGACTGGTTGCTCGAACACCCCCCGAAATGGAACGACCGCTTCGCCTCGTACGGCACGTACTACTATGCTCAAGGAATGTACCAACGCGGAGGCAAGCATTCTGAAACAGCCCAGCAATTGGTGCAGGAAATGCTGCTGAAAAATCAGGCATCCGACGGATCGTGGACTTCCGGAAACAGCTCAGAGAAAAATATCGGTGCCGTCTACGGAACCTCGATGTCCGTCCTCAGCCTGTCGGTCAAATACCATTACTTGCCGATCTACCAGAAGTAACCACAACCAGTTTGTGATCGATACCAGCACGAAGCGCGAGCGAGTGAATCTGACAGTAGGT
>JBLFXD010000265.1:0-8281 GCA_047611045.1 Planctomycetaceae bacterium
TTGCCTGATCAGTGCCGGTGATGTCCTCGACGTCACGACTCGGCTCGCTTTGGGATGCCTTGGCCAGAACAGGAACGGTGTCAGATTCGAGCGGTTTGACGCTCGACTTCTTTGCCAGTTCTTCGGTGACATCGGCAGCGGAAATCGCAAAGTTCAAGTTTTGACCGATCGTGATCTGCATCGTGTTCATGCCGATCAGCTCGCCCTTCATATTGACCAGTGGGCCGCCGCTGTTTCCCGGTGAAATTGGAACGGTGTGTTGAAACCACAACCCTTCGTGGCCAGGCATTTGCATCTTGGCCAGGTCTGAAGCCTTTCGAATGGCACTCAGGATTCCTTCGCTCGCTGTGAAGTCCAGACCAAGAGGGGCACCAAAGGCGATGAGTTCAGTTCCTTTGCGAGGTTCTTCAACAGAAATCACGAGCGGGTGTAGTTTTTCCGGCGGGCAGTCAATCTTCAGAATCGCAATGTCCTTTTTAGCGTTGATCGAATAGACGCCGGTGATGGGATACTCCGTTTCGTCGCCCTGGAAGACGCCGGTGACTTTGGTGGCTCCCTCGATCACGTGCCGGTTGGTCACCAGCGTGCCTTCCTTATCGATGATGTATCCGCTGCCGTTGCCCCCGCCTTGTTTCGAGTAGATGTTGATGCGAACGACCGACGGTTCGACCGCTTCAATCAGGTCGGCAAGACTGGCGAACGGCTCGGTGCGTTTGCCTGCGGCTGCCGTCAGATCGGCGGTCGTGGCGCCCGATGGCGTCGTTATGCTCGCGTCAGTTGCGAGGGCAGGAATCGACGTGTTCGGGGAAGTTGTTGAAGTATTCTGAAGCGTGCCGCTTGACAACCGAGTTGCAGGAGAACTGGTAGACGTGTTTGCGGCCTGCAGGCTCGAATTCGCACTGCCGTCAGCGGCGTCTGGAGTCCGCTCAGGCTCTGTGGACGTCGTCAAATTTTCGTCACGCGACGGCGAGACGGGAGTAGCAGTTGTCTCGACTGGAGTATCGTTCGACTGTTCGGCGACTTCAGACGTGGGTTGCGATCCATCGTCGCCCGTCATCAACATCGCGATCAGCCCAACGATCAGCATGGCTCCGGCACCACCAACAGCGAATGCCCACGGCGGAAGTGCAGCTTGCGTCTGCTTTCGTTTCTTAGCGGGACGTCGAGATGTGCTGCCGCCAGAAGATCTCGGTCGCCGCTGTGGTGCCTGAATTTCGATCGGGTTGCCACATTCAGGGCACTTCATGCGCCGCCCGGCGTGCTCGTCCTTCGTCCTGAATTCGTTAAAGCAATTATCGCATTCAACTTGGATGGCCATAACAGTTCCTGCCGATCAATCAGGGCTACGATGGGGTTCGTCCCTGGCGAGCGGTCAGGAATTTAGCTGACTCAGCATGCGGGGCCCGAAATTTCTGAATGGCCCGTGAGTGTACAACTCTGCTCATGATCCGTCGGTCAGAATTTTGAACAGAATTACAAGTTTTCTGAAAAATCAGATCGGCCGTCGTCAAGCATTGACAGCATTGCCTGGCGGTGATCACAGCGTGCCGCGGAACGTCGTCGCCCTTCAGCTTCAGCCGATGCTCAGAGGAATGCCGAACTCTTCCGACAGGCTGCGGAGATCGACCGCGGTTGATGGGGAAAGCGGGATGCCATTCTGGCGACGGTCGACTTCAGTTTCTGCTTCGAGCTGACCGGGAATGATGACTCGATCGAAACCTGGCGCTGCGGGAGAGTCGTTGAACGTTTGAGTCATCGCGTCGAGTCCCTGTTTGATCAGCGTCGGATCACCGAACTGGTCAAGCCGCACGGCGGCGAAGCTGTGCGCGATGCCTTCCTGAGCGAAGCCGTGTTTCGTTGCGGAGTTGTCGCCGAGAACTCGATTGGCGTCGGCGTCCTTTCGCCACGCTCCGGCAAGCAGGCCGGTCAAAATCCAGCCGGCGACTGCCAGTCCAAAACCCTTGTGGCCTCCGTACGTCGTTGCGCCGCCGAGCGGTTCCATTTTCTGGACGTCGTCGGGGTTGTCTGTCGTCTGGTGATTCTCGTCGAGTGACCAGCCGGCAGGAATCGCTTTGCCGAGTTCTTCGAGCATTTCGACCCGATTCACGGGCACGACAGACGTCGCCATGTCCAGCACAAAGTCGGGGCCGGTTGCTCCGGGACAGGCCATCGCCAGCGGATTGGTCGACAGCATCGGAAGCAGGCCGCCGAACGGAACAACGGATTTGGGTTGCCCATTCGCGAACAGATAACCGGTTGACGCAAATCCAAGCATGTCGTGCGGCACCGCCATGTGAGCGAAGTAGCCGGCCGGTCCGAAATGTGTCGAATTTCGCACGGTCACGATTCCGACGCCCGTGTTCTGGGCTTTCTCGATCGCCAGATTCATCGCCCGAACCGACACCGACAACCCGAGACCAAAGTTCGCGTTCAAAGCAGCGGCGGTCGGCGATTCGAATTCGGTCGTCAGTTCAGCGTCGAAGCAGATGACTCCATCGCGTCGCCCGACTCCGCCAGCAGTGTCGATGTAGTAGCGTTTCAGGTTTCGGATCCCGTGCGTGTCGACGCCGCGCAGACTCGCCCAGATCAACACGTCGGTCGCGTATTTCGCGTCGTCGGAATTGACTCCCGCGGATTCAAAAATTCGTTGGCTGAATGACCGCAATTCATCAGCAGAGATCTTCGGCTCGGACATTAAGTCGCATCCTTCAGGATTGTTGTCTGTTGGTTGTCGGAAGATTGAAGCATCGCGAGCACCGCTTCAACTCCGGCGCGGCCGTCGGCTGAGGTGCCCTCCCCACCGCGTTCACCATTGATTGAATTTACGAATGCCTGAATCTGGTCACAGTAGGCCTGCATGCGAGGCATCGCGAACGCCGAGTCCGCTTCTTCGTGCCCGACTTTCGGCTGTTCGAAGACGGTTTCCATCTTGCCGTCGCGGCTGACGTTGAGCTGGCCGTACGGATTCAGATCGATGATTCCACTCTCGCCCATAATACGAAACCTGAACTCTTCTGCCGGGAAGCCGGGAGAAGGCAGCACGCTCGACGACCAGTAACTGGACATCGCTCCCGAGTCGAACTTCAGCAACGCCATCGTTGTGTTTTCGTTGGGATTCTCTTCGCGATACGTTCCGCACTGCGCGGAGACATTCACGAGATCGCTCCCCAGCCACCAGCGGCACAAATCAATGTTGTGCGGGGCGCTGTTTATGAGATGAGCCATCGCGAGCGGGTTCGTCCACCAGCCCCAGTTTCCTCCAAAGCCGGGGTCATTTCTCAGGGCCGTGATATCAAACAGGGCCGACATCTGAATGCACCGAACCGGCCCGATTTCGCCGGATTGGATCAGGTCGCGAGTCGTGTAGTTGGACTTGCGAAATCGCTGGTGATAACCGACTGAAAGCGTGAGGCCGCGCTCTTCGAACGCCGTGATCATCTCGTCGCAATGTTCGAGCGACGTCGCCATCGGCTTTTCGACGAGCACGTGTTTGCCAGCTTTTGCCGCGGCCAACGCTTCTTCATGATGCAGCCAGTGAGGTGTCGAGATAACAACCGCGTCAACATCGTCACGATTCACGAGCGACTGGACGTCGGGTTCGAGATCGATTCCGTAATCACTGGCGACCTTTTCCGCGCGACTTCCGCTGGCAATGGCGACGGGAATCGTCGACTCCAACTTGTGAGCCGCGTCGACGTGTGTTCGCCCCATGAATCCTGAGCCGATGACGCCAATTCTGATTTCACTCATGCTGAATCTTTCAAAATGTGGTGCCGTAGCCTGTTCTCTCGCGACGGTGTCTCTCAGAATCAAACATCATCGAGGCACCCTTTGATGTCCAGGACCGGAGCGACCACGTGAAACGGATACTTGTAGTCGGCGGAGGATCAATCGGCGAGCGACACGTTCGTTGCTTTCTCAACACGGGACAGGCAGAAGTCTCTCTCTGCGAGACTCGCCCCGACGTACGTGAGCGGCTCGCTGAAAATTACGATCTTCGAAATGTGTTCTCGGCGTTCGACGCAGCACTTGCCGACGACTTTGACGGAGCGGTGATCTGCACGCCGGCTCATCTTCACATCCTCATGGCGACTCAACTCGCGAAGCGGGGCGTCGGGCTGTTGATCGAGAAGCCGCTCAGCACGTCACCACACGGCGTCGATCAACTGTCGGAGATTGCCGACTCGAAGAATCTTCCGGTTTCGATTGCGTACGTGATGCGTCAACATCCGGCGTTGCAGGCAATGAAGCAGACCCTCGATTCCGAGCGTTTTGGTCGAGTCGTTCAGATTGTTTACGCAGGCGGGCAGCACTTTCCGTTTTACCGGCCGGCCTACCGCGAGACTTACTACACAAGGCACGAGACCGGCGGCGGGGCGATTCAGGACGCACTGACTCACATCATCAACGCTGCCGAATGGCTTGTCGGACCCGTGAAGAAACTCGTCGCCGATGCCGAACACTGCTTACTTGAAGGCGTCGACGTTGAAGACACCGTCAACGTCATCACGCGACACGGATCCGTGCTGGGCTCGTTTAGTCTGAACCAGCATCAGCCGGCCAATGAGTCAACTTTGACGGTTCTCTGTGAACGCGGAGCCGTTCGATTTGAAGGTCACAACGCGAGCTGGTCGTCCTGCATCGAGCCGGATTCTGGCTGGAATATCGAAGAACAATTCTCGCTGGAGCGTGACGACTTATTCGTTTCGCAGGCGAAGGCGTTCCTTTCGCAACTTGATGGACAATCAGAAGCCGCCTGCTCGCTGGCGGAAGGTTTGCAGACGTTGCGAGTCAACCTGGCCGCGCTGGAATCAGTCGACACCGAAAGCTGGAAACACTTATGACCGAACCAACGATTCAAAACCTGTTCGACCTGACCGGCAAAGTGGCTCTGATCACGGGCGGCTCGGGCTATCTCGGAAAGTCCTTCTCGCGAGCGCTGGCCGAAGCGGGCGCGAGCGTCGTCATCGCCAGCCGAGTCAAAGAACGCGCCGGGCAGATCGCGGACGATCTTCCGTCGCCCGGCGGGGCAACACATTTCGGAGTGCAGCTCGACCAGCTCGACGAAGACTCCCTCAATACCGGTTTCGACGCCGCGATCGAAGCGGCTGGCCAAGTCGACATTCTGATCAACAACGGTCAGCAGGGGCATCCGCTCGACCTGACTGACGTCACCGGCGAGGCCTTCAGTGAGGATCTGAAAAACGCCACGGGGTACTTCCTGCTCGCTCGACGATTCCGAGATCACATCGTCGCCCGCGAAGCTATAGGAGCGGTCGTCATGATCGGTTCGATGTACGGCGTCGTCGGTTCGTACCCCGACGCCTACGAAGACGTCTGTACCGCCAGCCCCGTCCAGTATCACGCTCTGAAGGGCGGCATCATTCACATGACGCGGCACCTGGCCTGCTACTGGGCCAAGGACGGTGTCCGAGTCAACTGTCTGAGTCCCGGCCCGTTCCCATCCGAGAAGGCGCCGCAGGAGATGGTCGAACGGCTCAAAACGAAACTACCAATGCGCCGTATGGGTGAACCTCACGAGCTGAAAGGTTCGCTCCTGCTCCTGGCCAGCGACGCCGGCAGCTACATCACCGGCCAGAACCTGCTCGTCGACGGCGGCTGGACCGCGTGGTAAGTCCACGATTCGAACGGCGTCAACAACTCGGCCTCTTGCGGACCCATTGCGCGAAGATGCATCCTTACGGCTGAGCGGCGAAACGCGCCTCAGAATCCGTCGTCGAGACCCTGGCCGGGCTCAAGAACCGTGGCCGAATCCGAATCCGTTCGTGGCAACAGAAACCTCGGTGGAGAACGGAGCTTTGACCAAAGGCTTTGGTCCGATGACTCCGGGCTGGCTTGCTGATTGGCGGTTTGAATGTCGCGGCTCAGGAGGACGATTGGTCCTTGGTCGGCGGCATTTTCCTCTGACTTAACAGTTCGAATTGCATCCGATGAGTCGAAAGTGGCGGCGGATCGTTGGGATCCAGCACTCTGACAGCCGACTGAGAATGCGGCTGCGCAGACGATAAGCAGTGAGAAAAAGTTCGTGCCCGATGGGATCATCAGAAATCCTGAGGAGTTGGTTTGAGTGGGACGCAAACAGGCCGCGATGTCAGTCTTCCAGCGGTTCCGGTTCCCATTGTTCGGGAAGGACGTTGACCTCTGGGAGCGGAATCACGTGATCGCGATTCAACTTCAGGGAAAACTGCCCCATTTGACACCCGACATTGGCAGCCAGAACTGCCACAAGGAACATGATGCGTCCACGCATTTCAGGATTCCCACGCTTGTGTTGATTGCAGTCGAGGCACCGCTACTCCTGCAGCCTCGACATTCATCGCGTTTGATAGTGGGAACCGCGAAATCCGCAAACAGCAATTGCTCCGCCCAGGGTGTCTGACGGAACTCTGTAAAATCAGCACGCTTTCAGAACAATGCGGCTCACTTCAGGAGTTGCTCCGATTCGAAGTGGATGTTTGCCGGACAAGCCTCGCCCGACAAACAGCACGGTTGGATCAGAAAAGAAGACTCCGGAAGAAAAACGACATCCGTGGACGCTTGGTGAATACACAGGTCCAATCCCTGGAAGTACAACCTGCCCCCCGTGATTGTGGCCTGCGAGCATCAGATCGACATGCTGACGCCTGGCCCATGAGAGATTGTCCGGAGTATGGCTCAGCAGGAGCCGGAAAATGTCGTCCGGAACGGCGTTAAATGACGGATGCCGCCCCATCCACGGCCGCTCGGATCCGCCGATCGCGAGTCGTTTGCCAGCAATGTCCAGCGTTTGGAGTGTGCCGGCCACGTTTCGCCAGCCCAGATCGGAGATGGCCTGTCGGATTCGGTCGGAATCGAGTCCCCAGTCGTGGTTTCCGAGAATGAAATAGTTGCCGAGTGGCGCGTCGAGTTTCCCAAGAGTCGTGGGCAGCCAGTCGAACAGTTCTTCGGAATCGAGAACATCGCCAGTGATGACGGCGATGTCGTAGTCCCACTGAGCCGCTCGATCAAAAACTGCCTCGAAGAACGGCAGGTCAATCGCCCCTGTAAAATGCAGATCGGTCAGGTGCAGAATCGAGAGCCCGTCCCATTCCCGCGGCAAACGTTCGAGCTGAAAGGTCCGCTCCGTGAATTCAACCTTGAAACAATCGTTGACGGGAAAGTCCAGCAGCGAAGTGTACGGCCCGTTGCCGACCGGGCGACTCCCAAGCTCAACCTCGAAGTCGACAATCGTTGACGAGAACTCGATCTGCTGACGCGGAGCCCGGTGAGTCCAGTACCGAATCACCGACCAGCAGAAACCAACGAAGCCGGCCATGCAGACAATCATCCACGCCTGAACCATCAGCGGCAGACTTTGCCAGACGTCGCTCGGGGAAACCTCGTTCAACAACACGCCGGGTTGCGCGAAACCAATCACGACGATCAAACACGACGGCCACAGTGGGATGAGCAGATCATGCAAATGCCGCACGTGCCGCAGTCGAGGTTCGCGAATCTTCGACGAGTGGATCCGGTTGACGACGGTCACCAGAACTTCGGCGTTGCCGATCGAGAGGATCGCGAACCAGATCAGATGCAGCCAGATCATGAGACGTCAGCTCAGCGAGGGCGCAGGGCGAATAATGCTTTTCGAGCGGTAGCTCACATCGGGTCAAGGGCTCCGCCCTTGTCAGAAGCGTTTGCGGACGCTTTCAATCTTGCCTTCCTGAAGGATCGGCAGATAGCGGTTTGGAATTGCCAGAATAAAGCAGGCGACCGACGTTCCGAACAACTTTGATGGCTTGCCTCCGGTTACGTAACGCGGGTCTCGCCACGAGCCGTCTTCGCCTGGGTCGCTGGGCTTTCGGACCTGAGCCGTAATCAGTTGGTCTCTCAGGACCGGGTAACTTTCTTTCCACGGCTCACCGCCAACCTGGTAAAGTGCCTGCCCGACGTAATAAAGCGTGTACGCATCGAACGGGACTCGCCCGTCGCCCTGCCGGGGAGCTTTCAAGTCGTTCACGGCGTCCGCCAGAACGTCGAGGTTTTTCGGAATCCGCCAGTCGTCGTACTGCCCGAATTCCTGCAGGCAGACAACACCTGCTGCTGCCATCGCCGTTGTCCCGTTGTGTCCGTCGTAGGTGAACTGGCCGGGGCCTTCCTTAATTCGAGGATCGTCCAGACTGCGGGCTCCGTTCTTGGCTTTGTATTTCTGGCGGACGCTTTGAATCGAAAGTTGGATCACGTCGTTGCGAACTTCCAGTCCGCTGTCGACCGCACTTCGCAGCGCCTTGGCCTGCAT
>JBLFXD010000266.1:0-8277 GCA_047611045.1 Planctomycetaceae bacterium
CGTTCAACGTTTTACCGGCGGCTAGCGCCTTGCCGCTCACACCTTCGTCGTTCTCAGACACGCTCCTAGAGCATTTTCCGAATTGGTTTTCAGTGGAGCAATGAGCCGCTGGCCGTAAGGCCTCGGGCATTTCTCCACCCGGCCGCTTACGCGTCACGGCTCACTCCTGAAGACCAACTCTGAAAATGGTCCAGGCGAATCAGTCAGTCCGTTTCGTAAGCGGTCGGGTCGTCGATGCCGCTCTTCTCGAAGGCGGATTTTCGGTCCAGACATGTGCCGCAGCGGCCACAGTGTTTTTCGCCGCCGACGTAGCACGACCATGTCGATTGAAACGGAACGCCCAGTTCTGCTCCGCGTCGCACGATGTCTGCCTTCGTCCAGCTAACGAATGGGGCGAGGATGCGAATCGGTTGCCAGTCGCACAGTTGGGCAGCGTTGTCCATTGCCGCGGCAAACTCCGGTCGACAGTCAGGGTAAGGCGTGTACTCGCCGGAGTGAGCTCCGAAAGCGACTGCCTGATAGCCATTTGAAATCGCCCAGCCTGTCGCGACCGATAGCAGAATCATATTTCGATTCGGGACCGTCGTCTGCTGCATCGAGTCCGCTTCGTAGTTGCCTTCGGGGATCGCGACGCTGGTATCAGAGAGGCTGTTGCGGCCGAATACCTGAGCCAGTCCGGCGAGGTCGAGCGTTGTCAGATCAATCCCGATTTCCTGACAAATCCTCTGAGCACATATCAGCTCGCGACTGTGCCGCTGCCCGTAGTTGATCGCCAACGCGGCGACGTCATGACCCGTCGCTTTCAGTTCATACAGCAGGGTTGCTGAATCCAGGCCCCCGGAAAAGATCACGACCGTCCGCATTGTCATCTTATTGTGTCCTGACCAGTGCGGGTTGTGTCGGGCCCACGCCGTTTTCGGCAATGAAATGAGTAAGGATCGCTCGAACAATAAGTGAGCGGAACGGCGCTAGCCGCCGGTGTCGTTCGTCAATGCAAAACCGGCGACTAGCGCCTTGCCGCTCACAAACAAATCAGACACTTATTGTTCGAGCGACCCTAAGCAGCAAGGGGCGGCTTAAGGTTGGCTGTACCGTGTCGGAGTGTCGTCTTTGGGCAGCAGCTTGAATACCGAACTGCCGGCGTGAGTCGCTCCTATCGCCGTCCGACGGCAAAGTCACGCGGTTCCGGTCTGACAGGTTGTGCGGTCTTGTTGAGTTCGGGCATCAATTGATGCCGGGAAGCAACCGATCGTTTGATTCGCTGACCAGGCGTGTCAATTCCGCACTTCGTAGCGTAGATGTCGAACCTCTCCTTGCCGACAGACTGTTTCCGAGGAAGTCTAGCGTGACGGAAGTCTCCGGCCAGATCGCCGTGCGATCAGCCGCGTTCCGACTGCCGTTCCTGTCGTCCTTTATGAACTGTCTGACGAGGTATTGCTGTGCGATTTAACAACTGGCTCTCTTCCGTTCAGAACCGAATTCGCTCCGCTCGCAAGCGAGCTGCCGCTCGACAGCCTCGCCTGATTGAATTCTCGCCTGGACGAATCGAACACCTCGAACCGCGTGCAATGTTGACGGTTCAGGTGACGCAAATCGTCGCTGGCCTGAACAATGAGCTGCTCATCACCTCGACCGCTGGCGAGGACATTAGTGTTCGCGCCGCGACCAGCACATCGACAGTGGTTGAAGTTCTTGCGGACGGCGTACCGCTCGTTGGGATTCCTGCCATTGATCCGGCAACGCTGACTCGACTGACTGTGATTGGTGACGACGGGAATAACGTCATCGACCTGACCGCAGTCACTGGGACGTTCTTCAATCCGAATCTTGAGATCATTGTCGACGGGGGCGACGGCGACGATTTCATCAGAGGCAGTCTGGATATGGCTTCGACGTTGAACGGCGGTGACGGTACCGACGTGCTGTTCGGCGGGACTCAAGCTGACTTGCTGAGCGGCGGTGACGGGCAGGACTTACTGAACGGAGGCGATGGTGACGACAGTCTGAACGGCGGCGACGGCGGCGACATCATCAATGGTCAGGTTGGCGACGATGTCGTCAACGGTGGCTCCAGCGGCGACACCATTAACGGTGGTTCCGGCGCGGACACGCTGAATGGGCAGAGCGGAAACGACGACATTCTGGGCGACACTGACGACGATGTTATCGACGGCGGCAGCGGCAGCGACACACTCGACGGTGGTTTGGGTAATGATTCACTTTCCGGCGGCACCGAAGGCGATTCGCTGCTCGGAGATCTCGGAGCTGACACGCTGAATGGAGACGGCGGCAACGATTCACTCTTCGGCGGCGACGATGACGATCTCATCTTTGGTGGAACGGGCGATGATTCGTTAAACGGCGAAAATGGTAACGACATTGTCAATGGAAACAGCGGCAACGATACGGCGTTGGGCTCCGCAGATGACGACACCGTACTGGGCGGCAGCGGCAACGATTTGCTCTACGGAGACGGCGACGAGACTCAGGCCAACCTGACCGGTAATGACCGAATTCTTGGCCACATCGGCAACGACACGATCTTCGGCGGCAGCGGCGCCGACAATATTGACGGTGGCGTAGGCGACGACCTGGTAACAACCAACGACCTGGTGGCAGCGGTCAACGATATTCAGATCAATGCTGAAGGAGCTGCGGGAACGACAACGGTCGTCAACTTTACGATCTCACTTTCTTCAGAGTCCGAAGGCATCATCACGATTCAGTACGACATTACGTCGGACGGGACGTTGACTGGCGGAACAGCGACCGCCGGAGTGGACTACGTCAGTGTTCTGGGAGGAACAGCGACGTTCCAGCCCGGCGACATGCAGGTTCAGGTTCCTGTGACGATCATTGGGGACGACCTCGATGAAGTGGAATAAACATTTTTCATCACTCTGACTGGTGCAACGAATGTTGCGATCCTTGATGGATCAGGCGAAGCCCGCATCTTTGACGACGACGCCACGGACTTGACCGTGACACCGGAGATCGATCCGCAAGTGCTCGTTAACACTCTCGTCGGTGGCAATACCGGGATTGTGGTGACTGGTTTCAACCTTATTGCACCGCCAGCCCTCGGTGCGGCTGTTCCGACCGGAGTTTTCTCAGCGGGTGGCATCGCGCCGTACGGGTTATTTGGCGACGGCGTCGTCTTGAGCACCGGCGACGTGGCGGCTTATGGAAGCGGTCCGGACCTGAATCCTGATACGTCTACGGCATTCAGCTTCACACCTGACTTTTCTCAGGATGCGTTGCTGGATCCCATCACTGGTGGAGCGGAAGACCACTTCGATGTCACTAGGCTCGACATCTCGTTCGACCTGCTGCCGGGTTTCGATACGGTCTTCTTTAACACCGTGTTTGGCTCGGAAGAGTTTCCGGAATTCGTTCCGCTGGGTTTCTTCGACGGGTTCGGCATCTACCTCAACGGGTTCGCTCCGAGTGACAACATTGCGTTCGTTGGTGGCCAGCCTGTAAGCATTGCTCATCCCGATTTCGCAGCCATACCAGGGACCGAGCTCGATGGTGTGCTCGCCCCGGGCGGCAATCCATTGCTGACCTTCCAGAGATTCATCGGTGACGGGGCGACGGGAAATACTTTGACGTTCATTATCGCCGACTTGATCGACCCGATTTACGACGCCACGGTTTACATTTCATCGCTGGGGGCGGTTCTGCCAACCGGGCCACCATCGCCACCGGCTCCTCCTGTGCCACCAAGCACCAACCAGAACGACACGATTCTGGGGGGAACAGGGAATGACACGTTAATCGGGTCTTCGGGTGACGATTTCATCGATGGTCAGGAGGGCAATGACTCGCTTGTCGGCGGCGGCGGAATGGACACTATTCTCGGTGGCGAAGGGAACGACAACCTTGTCGGTGGGTCTGGCAATGACCAGGTCGACGGCGGCCAGGGCGATAACATTCTTGGCGGCGGAACCGGCAGCGACGTCCTTATTCTCGAACCGTTTGCCAATGGGACCAACACGTCCATCGATACTGGCGGAGCGGATGCTGTCGAAATTCGCGGGACGGCTGGTGCGGATACGTTTGTGATTTCACAGGTTGGTGGGTTGCTGCGGGTCTCGACTCCGAATGCCTCGATCACGGTTTCGGACAGTGTTCATACCGTGACGATTCTGGGAATGGACGGCGACGATACCGTCACGATGACCAGCATTAACGACACGCGGCCGTTAGCGTTGCAGATCAGGCTTGGCGAAGGTGCCGACACGTTTGATGGGCAGTCGAGCCTTTCGAACAGGTTGCCGATACAGGTGCTCGGAGAAGGCGGTGACGACACGATCACGGGCACTCTCAATGGTGACATCCTCGACGGCGGCGATGGGAATGACGTGATTTCTGGCGACCGTGGAGAAGATTCCATTCGCGGGGGAGCCGGTAACGATACTCTGTCGGGAGACCGCGACGACGATCAGTTGCTCGGCGGTGACGGAGCTGATTCGCTGTTCGGTGGAACGGGCGACGATTTACTGCAGGGTGGCAACGATGACGATCGCCTGAACGGTAACTCGGGACACGATACGCTCGAAGGTGAACTCGGGAATGACACCTTGCTGGCAGGATCCGGCAACGACCTTGCTCGAGGCGGGTCAGGCTCAGACAGTATCAAAGGCCAGAGTGGCCATGACACGCTCTTCGGCGGCGGCGGCGGCGACACGATTCGAGGCGAAGCCGGCAACGATGTCATCAACGGCGGCGACGGCGATGATTCGATCAGGGGCGGGACTGGCAGCGACCTTATTACTGGTGGTGAAGGCAGCGACGCCATCAATGGCGAAGCCGGAAACGATACGCTGCTGGGTGACGACGGCGACGACTCGATGATCGGCGGTTCCGGTGCGGACATCGTACTCGGCGGCGACGGCGATGATCGTGTTTCTGGCAGCGGCTCGAATGCCGACACGGTTGCGGGCAACGAGGGCGACGACCTTCTGCTCGGCAATCAGGCTTCAGAAATCGATGAGACGTTCACCGTGGCCGACGAAATCCTGGACATGCTGATCGACACTCAGGTTTAAGCGACGAGGAGTGCGTTATTCAGCAGCCTGTTTGTGCTCCATCACTCGCCGGTTGTAGAAGGCGATGGTTTCTCGACGAGTCAGCATGCCCAGTAATTCTCCCGGTTTTTCGGGGTCTAATACCGGCAGCTCGTCGAGATTCATGGCGGTGAAGTGTCGCAACGCGGTGTTCAGGTCGTCGTTTGGCGAGACGCTGACCAGCTTCGTGGTCATCACGTCTCGCGCGACGGCCAGCCGCCAGATCGTCTCGTCAAACAGGTACGCTCGCACATCGTCGTCGGAAAAGATGCCGACCATTTTTCCTTCTTCGTCAACGACGGGGAAGTAGTGCTGGTGGGTTTTGGCCAGGATGTGAACGATGTCGTCGAGCGATGTTGATTCCGGAACGCGGCGGATGTCGTCGCGTTTCTGGAAGACGTCCTGAACACGATTTCCTTCCAACACGTCGACGATGAAGTCGCCTTTGTGAGCTGGCGATTCCAATCGTGTGGGAACCTGTTTTTCGTACAGAGTCCAGCGTCGACAAAGCAGGAAGCAGAGTGTCGACACCCACATCGTGGGCAGCAGCAGCTTGTAGTCGCCGGTCATCTCGGAAACCATGATGATCGTCGAGATCGGTGCGTGAGCGGCTCCGGCAAAGAATCCGGCCATGCCGATGATGGCATAGGCTCCAGGGTCGGTCTCGATGCCGAACAGGTCCTGAAACCACAGCCCCAGAGCGGCACCGACGCAACCGCCGATGACCATCGAGGGGCCGAACACGCCACCCGATCCGCCGGTGCTGATCGTCAACGATGTCGTCAACACTTTTCCGCCGGCAATGAGAAGCAGCGCGCCGATGCCGAGTTTCGCCGGGTCTTCCAAAGCGGTTTGGAGCGATCCATAACCGGTTGAAAGAACGGCGAGCATCGCATGGCTGTCGCCTTTGTCGAACGCGACGTGCAGGCCGACGCCGACCAGACCCGCCAGCACGGCACCGATGGCCGGCTTCACGAAATTCGGGACAGCCGTGATCTTCTTGGAGAGCTTGTGCAGACCATAGAACGTCCTGATGTAAATGACGGCGGCCAGAACGAGCACAATCGACATCAACGCCATCGGCAACAGCTCGGCTAATGACGTCATCTGGTAGTGCAGGCCATCGCCGAACAACGGCAGAAACGCGGCGTCGGCCGGCATGAAAAGACTGTAGACGCTGTAACTGACGATCGACGAAATCGCGGCCGGAACGACGACGTCCGATTCGATGTCGCCTTCGCGGTAGAGGATCTCGCCGGCGAACAATGCTCCTGCCAGAGGTGCTCGGAAGATGGCGCCCACGCCGCCGGCCATCCCGGCGGCCAGCATGATTCTGCGGTCACGGTCAGAAAGGTGCAGCTTTGTGGCAAGGTACGAACCGAAGCCAGCGCCGATCTGGGCAATCGGACCTTCACGGCCAGCCGAGCCTCCAGTTCCAATCGTAATTGCCGAGGTGATCGTCTTGACGATGGGCACTCGTGCGCGGATCAGTCCGCGGCCGTGATGAAAGGATTCGATGGCAGCGTCGGTGCCGTGGCCTTCGGCTTCCGGCGCCCACTTGAAGACGATGTAGCCTGAAACCAGGCCGCCCACGCCCATGACCACAACGATCATGCCCAACGACAATGTGTGCTCTGCATGCGGAAACAAAGCCTGTTCGCCGCTGGCCTCGCCTGGCACGAAACCGGCGAATGACGCCAGCGTATACTGGCCAACCAACTGCCCCAGCACCTGAAATAAGACGGCACCGAGCCCCGACGCGGCACCCACCAGCGAAGCCAGCAGGAACCACTTTCCGGTCGATTTCAGATCGAAACCGCTGATCAGGTTGCGAAGCGTGGCAGCCGACATGGCGTGCTGCTAACGTGCGAGCCCGCTCTGGACGGAGATCGCCAGACGCGGTGGGAACGCCGGAAGTGCCTTATCAGGACAGCCCGGCAAGGGGCAGAAAATGACCGAAGTTGGAGCACCGCGGCGGTGATTTCGCCACGTTTTCTTCGGTCTCGGCGAGGCTGGGAACGATAGGGTCGAGCGACTCTGCATTGCAACTCTGAAAACCCGCTTGTCTGACCGTATTTTTGAGAGAGTTCTTGCTGAATCATGCCACCTGCCATTCTCGCCGTTGACACTTCCGGGATGTGCGGCACGCTCGCGCTCCGGCGCGATGGCCAGCTGCTCGAAGAACGCGAACTCGAAAAATCCCGCCGCCGCCACGCTCAAACACTGATCAGCGAAGTTCAAGAACTACTGCAGGCTCACGATCTGGCATCTGCCGACATCGGAGTCGTCGCGGTCAGTCACGGGCCTGGGAGTTTCACCGGACTGCGAGTCGGGATCGTCTTTGCGAAAACGTTTGCCTACGCCACTGGTTGCCAGATCGTGGCGGTCGACACGCTGCAGGCTGTCGCCGAGGCCGTTTCTGGCGACGAGTTTCGAGAAATTACGCGGCTGCACGTCGTGTCGGACGCTCAACGCGAGCAACTGTTTGTGTCCGATCTCCACCGAGCGCTGGATGGTTTGTGGAAAGCGGCCGGCCCGATCGACATCGTCGATTGCGAAGCATGGCAGGCTCAGGTGGCCGAGCTGGCGAGTTCGGAATTCGCAGTTTCTGGTCCCGGCCTGGTGAAGGTCGCCGCCGAACTTTCGGAATCCGTGCATCAGCTGCCGGAAGGAATGTGGACTCCGCGTGCCGCCAATGTCGCCGCGATCGCAGAACGTCTCGCCGCAGCAGGCCAATTCGCAGACTCGTTCGAGTTGGAGCCGTTCTACCTGCGCAAAAGTTCCGCCGAAGAAAAACGTGAAGCAAAGCTTGCAGCCGAAGCCGGCGGCCAGAGCTGACGGGAAAATTCGATCTACCCAACTCGTTCCTACGCTCCGCGTGGGAACGCCCCCCCGGACGCTCCGCGTCCCGACAGGCAAGAGAAGACGCAGAGCGTCACCAGAACCGTTCCCACGCGGAGCGTAGGAATGAGGGAATTTCGGAGTCAACGTTACCTCTCCCCCGCAGGGGGAGAGGTCGCGGTTTCAGCCGCGGGTGAGGGGGTTTAGTGCCTGAACTCAATCGAACGGGAGGATTCTTCAAGACTGAAACCCTCACCTGGCCCCGACAGGCGGACCTCTCCCGCAAGCGGGAGAGGTGTTCATTTGGGACATTCCTTGGGTGCCCGCCCTTTCACAGAATCAGCATCGCGTCGCCGTAGCTGAAGAA
>JBLFXD010000267.1:0-8270 GCA_047611045.1 Planctomycetaceae bacterium
ACAGTAATTTACCGCACGATGCTAACGATCCGGTTGATGGACAGTTTACTGTGTCGACTGAAGTCACGCTGGTCGACGTGAACGACTCTGGCGAGTTGAGGATTCGTGACGCCTCGCAGTCCGGACGCGACAACCAATTGACGCTGACCCTGGACGGTCAGACTCTGGTGATCACTGAATCCGCCGCTCCATTTGTTACAACGGTCGGTACGCGAGTGTCGGACGGCGAAGTCCGGGTACCGTTGGCGGGTCTTTCGAGTTCCACCGTAGTTGTCATCCTGGGAGCGGGTAACGATCTTCTTGACGGATCATCGCTGTCTGACGTTCTTTCACTGAGAGTCGCAGGCGGCCGGGGCAACGACACGATTCAGGCTGGCTCAGGCTCCGACACACTCTTCGGGAACTCGGGCAACGACCATCTCGAAGGCGGCTCGGGCAAAGACGGTCTGTACGGCGGCGGAAGCAGCGACACGATTGACGGCGGTGCGGACGATGATTCTCTGTTTGGTGGAGGCGGTCGCCGATCGGCTATCAGGCGGAGGAAACGCGGACACGATCAGCGGCGGCGACGGATTGGATTTCGTGTTCGGTGGTGCCGGCAGCGACCTCATCAACGGCGACAACGGACCGGACACTCTGTTTGGCGGCGGCGGGAGAGACAACCTCGCTGGCGGCCTCGGAGCAGACCGCCTCAACGGAATCGACCGGAACGACATCTTCAGTCAGGTCATCGGCAGAGACACACTGTTCGGCGGGCAGCGTCCAGCAGGACGACCAGCCCCAGTCAGCCCTGAACGAGAAGCTGTCGATCAAGACGAAATACCACTCTTCGAGAGCCCTCCGCCGTACTCCGAAGAGATCGATGAAGCATTCGGAGAATCAATCCTGCCAAGGTTGCTTGAACTGTGACTTCACGGTCATCGGTAGTGTTATCAACTTCGCGTTCGCCAACCTGTTTCTGCTGAACTTCGGCTGAGCAATCCAGGTTCAAGTCCTTCAGGAGGCACTTCCGAAGCCGTGAATCCCAAATGGGTTTGCGGCTTTTTTAACGCGCCGGCAGGATGGTCATCCCGAACCTGGTACCACACGGGGATTCATTTCTGTGTAGAGCTGCCACGTGCAGTGTTGGGCGAGATCTCGGTTTGAGGATCGAACAAAAACAGGGCCGGCGTTCAATGGAACGCCGGCCCTGATTGTTAAGACAGTCATGCTCCGAGTTGCGATGACTACATGTTGATCTCGTAGCCCTTGCGGTTTTCCCGTGAAAGGAACGAGTTTGCCTGGTCGTCGCCGATGATTTCTCGTTTGACGGGATCCCATTTCAGTTCACGGTCAAGACGCATCGCGATGTTCGAGAGGTGGCAGATTTCGAGCATGCGGTTGTGGCTCCAGACGTCCGAGATCGGTTGCTTTCGAGACTTGATGGCGTCCGTAAAGTTTTCCGTATGATTCGCGCTGACTGGTCCGCCATAGACATTTTCGATGGCGTCATCCGGTAGCGGGTTGGTTTTCAGATCCTCGACAGGCTTGCCGGTGATCTTGCCTCGGTTGACGAAGAATCGACCTTTTGTGCCTTCGAACAGGATGCCGTTGTCGCCTTCGTTAGTGATCAGCAGCTCGATGTCGTTCGGCATCTCGGCACGAATATTGTACTCAGTCGCGATGTTGTACTTATCGTGGACCAGTGGGTGGCCATCCTTGTACTCAACCGGGAGTTTGTAGTTGAGCGGCGTGACCTTGCTTGGGCCAGTGTCGCTGGCACCGATCGCCCAGCAGGCAATGTCAACGTGATGCGCACCCCAGTCGGTCAGCTTGCCACCGGAGTACTCATGCCAGTTGCGGAACGCGTAGTGGCAGTTGCTGTAGAGCGGAACGCCGCCGCCGTAGCCAGTTCTCATTTCAGGCAGCGCCCGGTACTCGACCTTCGGCGCTGGGCCAAGCCACATGTCCCAATCCAGTTCTGTGGGAACCGGCGCGACCGGAATTGCTGGCGATGAACCAAATCCGCCGATGCCGCAAGTCACTTTCTTGACCTTGCCGATTCGGCCAGCACGAACGAGGGCAATCGCCTGCAGAAATCGCTTGCCAGATTCTGTCCGCTGCATCGTTCCGACCTGGAAGACCTTGCCGGTTTCCTTGACGACCTTCTCGATCAGCTTTCCTTCGGCGATCGTCAGTGTCAGCGGCTTTTCGCAGTAGACGTCTTTGCCCGCATACATGGCCTCGACGGCGACCTTCGTGTGCCAGTGGTCTGGCGTGGCGATCATGACCGCGTCGATGTCTTTCCGATCGAGGACCTTCCGATAGTCGCTGTACGAGTCCGGCTTTTTCTTCTGGGCCTTCTCTGTTTTTTCGACGTTGGCTCCCAGCACGTTGGCATCGACGTCGGCCAGAGCGGCGAAGTCGGCGAACCTGAATGATTTACTGGTAATCGCCCAGCCCTGATTGCGAAGTCCGATCGTGGCAAAGACCGGACGATCATTGGCTGACTGGTAGCCGAAGGCTCGGTTGGCGGACGGAGTGAGAATACTGGCGGTGCCTACGGCAGCCGCGCCTTTAAGAAATTGACGCCGTGTCGTCTGATGAGTACCTGACATGGAGGAAGTCCTTCGAGAAAGCATTCGGGAAAACGGGCCAGCAAACAGGCTGGCTCGCATCAGATTCAAACTACGTTGGAAACAGCGAATTCTGCAAACCGGCTAAAAAGATAACGAAAACTTTCCGACATCTGTACTCGCCCGCGACCGGTATCTGGACATCCACGTTACAGTCAGTGGGAAGTTCCGGCAGACGCGGGTTTCCAGAGTGCCATCCCCCCAGGATCCGTTCGAACATTGCACCAGTAAACGGGTATCGAATCGGAAATTACTGACTGGAAGACAGAGTCAACATCGGAGCCTCGTTGTGTTGACGGAGCATCGTCCATTGGCATGTCTATCGACTTTGCGAGCACGAGAGACTCAACATTCCACTGACACGCCAACCAACCGGCAATCGAGTCGGAAGTACAGTCCCAACCTGTCGGAAGCAATCTCGTTGCTTCCCAGGACGCCTCTTCGATGACCGGCCGAGGGTCCAGAACTACGGCCTTCGTTGACACACTTGAGCGGTGCGCGGACGCACGGTCGCTGACCAGTTCGACGTCTGGCAGCAGCTTTGACAGCAGCCGGGCGGTTAGTCCCATCGAGTCAATGGCCAGCCAGTGCGATGCCTCAGTATTCAGTCGGTGAGTTTCGTCCCAGCTTCGTACGACACCAGCCGCCTGACCGCCTCCGACCAGAAGCATGACTCGATCGGCGGTGACGCAGTCAATCATCGCCTGTAACCGATTGGGCAGATCAGGGAGTGTCAGCAAACTCCCACCTACCTTCACGAGGACGGTCTTCATCTGTTATTCGCTTCCGATTGAAACGCGACCTGGCTGAGAAGACTGTTGGCCGTGCAACCACGATCAATTCTGCACCTTCGAGGAATGGTCGCTCCGGTTAGACTGATTGACCCGGCGCACATCCTGACAAGTCGGCAAGCGACGCGAAATCGATGCAAACGAATCAGCTCCGCACAAACGATAATTCGGCCCGCATGTGGACAACGTCCGCCTGGCCGTAGAATCGCGTCGACGAGCCGGAAAAGTCAGGCTAGAGTGAGAAGTCTGACCAGAACCGCTGGCCAGCCATGCAAGCCGCACTTCCGCAGCCAGACTGACCTCTGCCACTGTGAGGTAAAGTGTAGTTTTCTTGACGATTGCGGGCCGCTGAGTTTTCGAGACACCCTCGAAGACAATTTCGCGTCGTGCGAAAAGCGTTATTTCAAGTTAGACTCAGTTTTGCTGCTTACTCGACATACCGTTCCAGCACGACCCGCGTTCATCGCACTTCAGCGGTTTCCCCGATTCGCACGTCGATCCGATCGTCACTCATGAGCATCAGTATCAAGGAGCTTCTCAAAAATCTGACGGAGAGCGATCTCCTGACGGACGAAGAGATCTGCTCCATCCACGACTCGATCGGCTCCCGCCCGGACGTTAAGTCTGCGGAGAGTTTTGCGAGAGAACTCGTGCGGCAGGATCATCTGACGAAGCTTCAAGCCGCTGCGGTTCTCAAGGGAAAGACGAAGAACCTTGTCTTTGGTGATTACGTCGTTCTCGAGAAGATCGGCTCAGGAGGCATGGGGCAGGTTTTCAAAGCCCGACACCGCCCGACCAGCAAACTCGTGGCCGTCAAAGTTCTGTCCGCAGACGCCGTCAAGAACCGTCGCCTGATCGAACGCTTCAAGAAAGAAGCTCGCGCGGTTGCGAGGCTCAAACACCCAAACATCGTCCGCGCTTACGAAGCCGGCAAGATCAATCGGATTCGCTATCTCGTCATGGAGTATGTCGAGGGCGAAAACATGTTATTTCGCGTCAAGCGAAAAGGCCCATTGCCGGTCGACGAGTGCATTCGCAGCGTTCTGGAAGCGGCCCGCGGGCTCGACTATGCCCATCAGAAAGGCGTCATCCACCGCGACATCAAGCCGTCGAATCTTCTGCGGGATAAATCAACAGCTCGCGTCAAAGTTCTGGACATGGGGCTGGCGCGAGTCGACGAGCCGGACGAAGACGAAATCCGTCTGACGATGCCTGGGCAGATGCTCGGCACCGCGAGGTTTATGTCCCCCGAGCAGGTTGAAGACGCTCGAAAAGCGGACGTGCGATCTGATATTTATTCGCTGGGATGCACGCTGTACTTCCTGTTGCGGTCGAAAGCGCCGTACTCGGGAGAGACCGTCGCGCACACATTGATGGCGCACGTCAGTGCTCCGATTCCGGACCTTTGCAAGAAGCGACCGGACGCGCCGGCGTGGCTCGGCAACGTGTTTCAGAAGATGCTGGCGAAGAAGCCGCGAGACCGCTTCCAGACAATGGGCGAGCTCGTCGAGACGATCCAACATCACCTGGGCGAAGACCTGACAAAACACGACAGCAGCGAAGATTCGCCTGATAGCGAAGACGAATTGGCCAGGTTGATCGCCAAGCGCAGCGACGAAGGCGAATCGCTCGAAGAACTCTTCAGCGAAGATGAAGCAGCCGCTGGTGCCGACGCCGAAGAGTTCGCTGACCCGGACGCCCCTGCGGGAGCTCACCTTGTCGGCGCGGCCCATAAAGTAGACGACGAAGCTGGCGCTTCGACATTCGGGAAACGCGAAGAGCCCGTCGATCTCGAAGACGTGGACTTTGCCGGGGTCGATCGTGACGGCGACGCGGACGAATCTCAGAAGATGCAGCCGATCGCTCCGTCGGGAGCGGAAATGGCGTCGGTCCAGGCGTCGGTCCAGGCGTTCGACTTGAACGCTCCCGAAGAGTTGTCAACCGGCGCGCCAGGCACGAAAGCCGACGGGGGTGACAGAACCGAAACGTCGCAGGCGGAACGTCGTGATGAAACATCAGCCAGCGAAGAAGTCACCATCGACGGCGACTACGTGAAAAGCAAATTGGCGAACCGTGATCTACGCGAAAAAGAGGCGGCTCGAAAATTCAAAATCGCTGGTCTGGTGGCTGGCGTAGTCATTGCCATTGGCGTCGTCGGATACCTCATCTTCGGACGTGGCTAACACGACGGGGACATTGCCGTCCTCACGGTCGCTGCACGACGAAGCCCATCGCGGCAAGCTCTTGCTGGACGGACGGCTCGCTAAGCAGGTTTTGAAACGCCACGACGGCAGGACGTTCCAATCGAGACTTCGGAACGATGAAGTCGTAATGCTCGTCCCGCAGCGGCAGAAACCCAAGTCCGTACGACGCCGAAACGGTGTCGATCGCGACTCCCCAGTCGGCTCGTCCCTGAACGACTGCAGTCGCCACTGCGTTGTGCGATTTGGTCTGCACGTTGTACCCCGGCGGCCGCGCGTCACCGAGCAGCCGATCGACCAGCACTCGCGTGCCACTACCGGGATTACGATTGATCATCGTGCAGCCGGAGTCTTCATTCGCCAAAGTGATCGCGTCCGCAGCCGTACGGCCTTCGAAGCGGTGGTCGCCGACGCGAAACACGACGCCCTGGCGACGGCGATACCCCGGCAGCAGGCTCAACGAATCATTCAGCAGGTGCCGGTTGTACTCGTCCGTGGCGGGATTCATCAGGTGCACCCCAGCGATGTCGCACTCACCCCGTTTTGCCGCGGCCACCCCGCCCATACTTCCGACGTGAAGAACGCGAGACGTGAATCCGCGCTTCCGCATTTCTCCCAGCAGAAAATCCAAGCCGACACAGTGGCTGCCAATCACAACCAGATCCACCGGAACCAGTTCGCGACCAAGCAGCGTCACCGGAACAGTTGAACCCTCATCCAGAATCTCAGTGTGCTGGTCGATCGTGATGAAACCGTCGGCCAGGCTGAACGTCGTCACCGATCCCGAGCCTTTTCCCATCGGCCACGCCGCGAGTCCGTCCTCACTCCGGACCAGGCTGACCAGCGAGTACTCCGTCCGTCCTCGGTCCGAGTTAATTCGAATTGGCAATGTCGCGTCGACGGTCTGACGGTTCTCTGGAGCGAGCCCCGCCATTTCTCGCAGGACGGGAGCCACGAATTCGTGAAACGTGAAGACGGCAGACGTTGGAAAACCCGGCAGCACGACAATCGGCCGGCCACCACTCACGGCGAGACAGATCGGCTTGCCAGGTTTCAACGCGACTCCGTGTGCAACAATTCCAGGGTCATTCAACTCGCTGACCACCTGGTACGAAAGGTCCCCTGCCCCTTTGGACGTGCCTCCTGAGAGAACAATCGCGTCGCAGTCTTCAGCAGACGCGATGATCTCTCGCAGCCGGTCGACGTCATCGCGAACCGTTCCGAGCGGCACCGGTTCGCAGCCGAGTTCAGACACAGCCGCCGACAGGATCGCGGCGTTTGAGTCGTAGACCGAACCCGTCGGCAAATCTTCGCCCGGCGCAACAATCTCATTGCCGGTGGACACGATCGCGACTCGCGGCTTCTTCCAGACATCGACCGTCGTTAATCCAAGTGCGGCCAGTACGCCGATTTCGCGCGACGTCAACACCTGCCCGAATCTCAAGACTGTCTCGCCCCGAGCGATGTCCGTTCCCGAAAAAGTCACCGCTTGCCCGGAAGCCGCCGAATGAAATACTCGCAGCCGGGCATCGCCGGCACTGCAATCAGTATCCGAGTCTGCCATCTCGGTGTGTTCGATCATGACGACGGCGTCGGCACCGCGAGGCAACATTCCACCAGTCGCGATCGGCGTCGCCGTTCCCTGCAGAACTTCTAAAGTCGGAGCGGCGCCCGGTGAGAGCACCTCTGAATTCAGAGTCAGTTCGGACGGTGCCTCTTCCATCGCTCCCGCAGTGTCGGCAGCCTGTACCGCAAAGCCGTCAACGTTGGAACGATCGAACGCTGGCACGTCGATTTCAGAAATCACGTCGACAGCGAGCACTCGCCCCAGCGATTCGCTCAGCGAAACGGTTTCCCGATTTCGCGGTTGAGTATCGAGATGCTGACGAAATCGCTGGGTCGCCTCATCGCGACTGATGACTTCCAGAAACTGCTTCTGCGAAACAGCGTCCCGCCATTCCTGAGAATCCCGTGACTGCGTCATGTGTGAAGAAATCCTGGATGCCCAAAGCTTTAAAACGATTCGACCGATGTGTGGCAATCTGTCTGCGGGCCGATAGTCTATGGTCGATTTCAACCTTTCCGACGGTGCGAAACGGGACTGTATCAACCCGGCACCGTTCGGGCGAAACATCCAGCTCGGCAAGCGACGTCGATAGTTCATCCCAGGTCGTTCAGCTCAAGTCTCGGAAACGGATTTCATGAACTGGCTGTTGCTTTGCCGCATGCTCGGATTACTGGGAATGCTCGTCGGTGGCTCGATGGTGTTCAGCCTTCCCTGGGCGTTTCCAATTCTCGGCGAGACGGAGACTTTCGAAGCGGAAGGCTTTCGAGGAATCGTCTCGTCGCTTGTCCTGTGCCTGATCATCGGCGGCGGACTGTTTCTGATCGGACGTCGCGAGACCGGAACCGTGCTCCGTAAGGAAGCGCTGGCGATCGTCGGTCTCGGCTGGATCCTTTCCGGACTGCTTGGAAGTCTGCCATTTCTGCTGTCTGGCGTCAGGCATCACCAGGGCGACGAAATCGTGGCAATCACGGTTGCGGATGCAATTTTCGAGTCCGTGTCGGGCTTCACGACGACCGGAGCCTCAGTCCTGACCCACCTCGAAGCTCCTCCCGTTGGATCCGAGCCCGGCGAACATCCAGAAAAACTAATCCCTCGC
>JBLFXD010000268.1:0-8210 GCA_047611045.1 Planctomycetaceae bacterium
ATCCTGCAGTATTACTATCCGGGTTCGGCGACAGTTCGTCTGCGAGATTGATGGCCGCGTTCGCCCCCTCGCCTTCTCCCACAGGGCAGAAGAACTTGGCGACTGGTTACGCTCGGAAGAACGGACCGAACTTCGCGGCTGCGAATTGTTGGACTCCGTCTTTGACACAGTCGGCGACAGTGGCGGCAGCTTGAACGACGCCAGCCTCGTCGACGTCAAGATGCGTGCAGGCTCGCAGTGTTTGAGGCCCCATCGCTCCGATTCGGACGCCCCGCTCGCGGAGTGCTGCTGAAAGCTGGCTGGCGTCGCCGATTTCAGGATTCACGTCAAAGAAGACAAGATTCGATTCGACGCCTTCCAGGTCAATGTTGATTCCGTCGATTTTCGCGATCGCTTCGGCAAACGTTCGAGCGTTGGCATGGTCGTCGGCCATTCGTTCGATGTGGTTTTCCAGAGCGTAGACGGCCCCTCCGGCGATAATTCCAGCCTGCCGTAATGCGCCGCCCATCATCTTCCGAATCCGCCGTGCTCGGTGAATCGCCTCGGCCGAACCGACAAGGATCGAACCCATCGGGCATCCGAGCCCTTTTGAGAAGCAGATGGAAACCGTATCGAAACCGTCGCAGATTTCGCGCACATGGACGTTGGAAGTCGTGACCGCGTTGAACAGCCTCGCGCCATCAAGATGAGTCTTGAGACCGACGTCGTGGGCCCATCCGCAAACTCGCTGCAGTTGATCGACCGGCCACGCGCGTCCGCCGCCGCCGTTCGTTGTGTTCTCGCAACAAAGCAGCTTCGTCACGGCGAGATGCTGGTTCTCGACGTAGACCTTTCCTTCCAGATCCGCGAGATCGAGCATGCCGTATCGGCCTCGCACGGTTCTCGTCGTAATCCCGCTGAGCGCCGCCGGAGCTCCGCCCTCAAACCTGGCGATGTGGCCTTGCTCTTCGATCAGCAGCTCGTCGCCGGGAAAACAATGAGACCGGATCCCCATCTGGTTCGACTGAGTTCCTGAGCAGGCGAAAACGGCTGCTTCCTTGTTCAGCAGCTCGGCGACCATACTTTCCAGTCGATTGACGGTCGGATCCTCGCCGCCCATGTCGTCGCCGAGTTCGGCCGTCATCATGGCCTCAAGCATGCCCTGAGTCGGCTTCGTGACCGTATCGCTGAACATATTGACGACGGAATCGCTCATCGTTTTCCTGCCTTTGGTACTCGTTCAACCGGAACTATTCGAACATCGGGATTCTCGAACAATCGTCGCTGTCCGAGAAACGCCGTGGACTGTCTGGAAATCCAAAGTCGTATACCCGAACATGCTAATGACACAGGCGAAATCTTCCACGCTCGACGCGCGCTTTCGTGTCTCCACCACCGATAACTCTCGAAAACTGATAACTGAAAGTCGAATGGCAGCCACCAGGAAGGATACCAGCGATTTACCGAAGGTTCCCGTCCATGTACTCATCGTGGACGACGACGAGCCTCACGCGCAGGCTGTCGCTGAAAGCCTCGAACGAGTCGGTTACGACTGCGTTATCGCCAATTCCGGCGAACGCGGCGTGCAGCTGATCGAGAGTCAGGAATTCGACGTCGTCATCACCGACCTGAAAATGGACGACGTTGACGGCCTGGGAATTCTGCAGAAAACCAAGGAAGAACTCCCCGACGCCGAAGTCATCCTGCTGACCGGCCACTTTTCCTACCAGTCAGCGCTGGCTGCCGGACAGGCCGGCGCGTCGATGTACCTCACCAAGCCGGTCGACATCAGCGAGCTGCGTCAGGCCGTCGAACGAGCATCGACCCGCATCCGCCTGCTGCGAAAGAACGCGGAGCTGTCTCGACGCCTGGACGAACGATTCGGATTCGAAGGTGTCATCGGCAACAGCCCGGCCATGAAACGAGTCATCGATCGGCTGCGGCAGGTTGCTCCGACGGGAGCATCGGTTCTGATTCTGGGCGAAAGCGGCACCGGCAAAGAACTCGTCGCCCGGGCGCTCCATCAAAACAGCGATCGCAAAAACAAACCGTTCGTGCCGCTGAATATCTCGGCCCTCCCCGAAAGCATTCTCGAAAGCGAACTCTTCGGACACGAGCCGGGGTCGTTCACGGGAGCCGTCGATCGCCGAATCGGGAAATTCGAATACGCCAATGGGGGCACGTTGTTTCTGGACGAAGTCGGCGAAATGCCGGTCGACACTCAGATCAAGCTGCTGCGAGTTCTGGAAAGCCGCAAGATTTCGCGAGTCGGCTCGAACGAGGAACTGGAGATCAACGTTCGGCTCGTCGCCGCAACCAACGCTGACCTCGAAGAGTCGATCAAAGATGGCAAATTTCGCGAAGACCTGTACTACCGGCTGAAAGTCACGTCGATCATGCTCCCGCCGATGCGCGAGCGGAAGATGGACATTCCGTTGCTGATCGATCGTTTTCTGGACGACCTTTCCGAAAGCTACAAACGAGACAAGCCGACCGTTACGCGAGCCACTCGTCAGTCGTTGACGGCGTGCGACTGGCCAGGAAATATCCGACAACTTCGCAACGCCCTGGAAAGCATGTTTGTCCAGGACACTGATGGCGTTCTGGATGTTGATGACCTGCCCGACGATATTCCCGCAATCGGTGGCGACTCCGAAGACAGCGGAATTCTGCAGACCGGCGGACTTTCAACCGGCGACGGAGCAGACGCTCTGATCGGCCGCACGATGGCCGACATCGAGCGTCACTACATCGTCAAAACGCTCGAACTCACCAACGGCAACCGCCACGAAACAGCCCGCTTGCTCGCCATCGGCGAACGCACGCTGTACCGCAAGATCAAAGAGTACGGGCTGTAAGCTCACGATCGAGCAGAGCTCGTAACGGCCCGTCGCCGTTACACATTCAGCTTGCGCCAGATCACTTTCGTCTTTGAGATCTTGTCGTGAATTGTCTGCTTTTCCGGATCGCTGGACATCGTGAAGGCTCCAACGACTAACGTTAGGCGCCCGAACAATCTGGTCAGCGCGGCACCTTTCTCGATCGGGCTGTTTCCTTCCATATCGGTGATCATCAACCCCAGAGAATTCATGCCCAGAGTCCCTCGTCCAGGACTACTTTCGGTGAACGTAAAGTAAACAACTGGGATCAAGCCGGTAATCAGTTGCCCAACCATGTTGAGCGTACCGACCATCCCGTCCATCTCCAGATAAATGACCGCTTCGTGCATCCCCAGAATGACAGCCCACACGATCCCGATAAAAACTGAGACCAACAGAAGATCAAACATGAAAGCCAGATAACGTACCCAGAAACCGGCTGGCACGTTCTCCTCACGACGATCTCCAAGGCCAAGATCTCGTTGAAAGTAATATGAAAACAGCCCCGTCGCCCGCATTACAAAAACAGCAGAAAATGCAATCAGGAATGCGATCATCGCAATACTGACAATGATCAGAACCATGCCGATTCCAGCTGCGGCCATTGAGAACATGAAGCCGCGTTCTTCGACTTCCGTGGCGATTCCACAAAGTTCGACCAGTTTCAGCAGAGCATTACCAAACTCGGTATAGAGCCGTCTGTGAAAGATTCCTACCGGAACGATGACGGCAACGGCGGGCAACATTGCAACGAAGGTCACCAGCCACCAATGGCAGACGCCTTTCATCGAGGCAAAGCCAAACCGAAAAACGTCGTAAGGTACATAAGCCCGATACGTATACTTGGTGGATATGTGACTCAAAGCGACGGGAAACGCCCAAAGAGGAATCACATAGATGACGCCCCCCACTATCGCCAGTATTTGAAGCTCGCTGTCGCCGAGAGTGAGGCTTCCAGTTGCGACGAGCAGTCCAACAACGGCGGCGATGGGAATCCAGACAAGACCCATCACGGCCAGCGGCCATAGCAGAACTTTGTACCCAAGCGCAACGCCGACAAAGAAGTCGAAGTTGAAACGGTCCAGCGAATCCTGCTCTTCCATCGTGGCTTGAACGACGAGGGTAGAGAGATGCCAGAAGCACCCCATAGATGCGCCACCGCTAAGCGCCGTCAGAAATCCCCAGAACAAAATGACTGGAATTTTCACCCACGGACGGTCCTTGTCACAATCGGTGCACTTGAACTTTGCCAAAATCGGCGGATTCGTCCCGGCATTCTCGAATACATCACCGCACTCAATACAGCTGGGGACGTCCGGGATGCAATAGTCCGCTGCCATAAACAGCGAGACGCAAAATATCGTCGCGAACAGACTGAACGCCCCGATCAGTCGAAACGCCAGCGACTTGTTCTTTTTCAGAAACTCTTTCGGACCTGACCACACGACCTTCGGAAAAAGATCAATGTCCGGGCCCTTACGTTTCCGCTTCTTCTTCTGCTTCTTACTAAGCAGTCCCGTCTCAATATCAACTCCGCAATTGGGGCAGTCGATATCTTCGTCGTCGACTTCGGTGGCGCACTTCGGGCAGATGCGGACGTCCTGATCCTCTCCGCCTTCCAGATCCAGCGCCGAAAAGAAATCATCATCGTCGACCGAAGGACGAGGCTTCGCCGCTTTCTTACGACGTGGCTTCTCGCCACCACCGCCCGCTTTGCCTTTGGGAACTCGAACGGGCTCGCCACATTTTCGGCACTTGATGACTTTTCCGCGAGCAGCATCGGGAGCAGAAATCCCCGCTCCGCATTCGCACCGAACTTTAATTGGCATGAAAAACTCTCCGAGACGCATCGACAGCCACAAGCAAATCTGCCCTGGCAACAAGCAAATGTTGTAAAAAACGGCCCACGGATCCTCGCGATCAGATCCAGCAAGAGCGGCTACTTTAGCAGGGACACGGTGTCGTTTTCACGCGACAAACCGGTGCTCACCGCAGAGTCCCGAAAGGAAAGCCGATGTTCGTGACTCAGCATCCAGACGTGCCGATTTCGAAAGCTATCTTTTGAGGGATCGCCAACACGCCGCGGCTGTCGCTGAGTTTGACAGATCTCCCACTTGACGCGACTTCTCTCGCCCATATTTCGAACGACGCTGAAACGAGTCGGAACGAGTACGAAGGTTTCAGCACTCTCTGCTCAATCAAGAACTCAGCATGAATCCATCCAAACACCCGCCTTTGTACCTGCTTGTCGCGGTCACCTCGTTCTTTCTGGGCACGATCGCTGACTCATTTGGAGAATCCGGATCACCCGCGACGGCGGAAACTCCTGCCGAACGATCGACTCAGGCGTTTGCCGACCGACCTGACAATTCGGCACCGGACAACATTCCCGACTCCGACACTGAGGCGGCGTCTTCGGCGGACGATAAGTTTGAACCAACACCGGCCAAAAAGAACTCCGATCCCTCGGCCGGCCAGCCAGCAACGTCGGCGATCCCGAAGTCCGCTGTTCCGGTTCTGAAAACTCGCCTCGGCGACGTCGAAATTTTCACGGCCAACAACGATTGGAACCGTGACATCTCCGCCCTTCCCGTGCACAAAATGTCGAGCACATGGGTACGGTCGATCGGTCTCTCCGACCATCTTCATCCGGACTTCGGGCCAATGTGGCGGGGCTCGCCCATCGGCATTCCGTACGTGCTTGTGGACTCGGACCAGCCGAAGGTCAAAGTCAATTTCGAATACGACGACGAAAGCGATCCGGGGCCGTATCCAATCCCCAAAAATGCACCGATTGAAGGCGGCCACGACGCGTCCTACGAAAGCGACCGGCACATCATCATGATCGACCCGAAGAAGAAGTTGCTTTATGAACTCTTTCAGGCGGTCCCCGATCCTGTCTTCGGATGGCGAGCCGGTTCTGGCGCGATCTTCGACCTCAGTTCCGACAAACTCAGACCCGATGGCTGGACATCATCAGACGCAGCAGGACTTCCCGTCTTCCCCGGCCTGGTTCGTTACGACGAGGTTGCCGAAGGCGAGATCCGACACGCGATTCGGTTCACCGTCGAACGAACTCAGCGAGCCTACATCCACCCGGCACGCCATTTCGCGAGTCGACACACAACTCCGACACTGCCACCAATGGGCCTGCGAGTCCGCCTTCGAGCTGACTATGACCTCTCGAAATTCCCGCCGAGCGCCAAAGTCGTTCTGACCGCCCTGAAGAAGTACGGGATGCTGCTGGCTGATAACGGCAGCAACTGGTTCATCTCCGGCGTCCCGGACTCTCGCTGGCAAAACGACGACCTCGCCACACTGAAGCGAGTCAAAGGCCGCGACTTCGAATGCGTCTACACCGGCCCGCTCAAGAAGTAAGACCAGCCATCCGAAGCGCAGCGCCGGCGTACCATTCTGTGATCGCTCGTCGACAATGAAACCAAAATGGCACGCCGGCGCTGCGCTTGACATGCCCTACGGTGTCGGACCTTCTGCCTCTGACAATTCGTCGCTCGGCACGCGTTCCCAGATTGAATGGCTGGAGCCGTCGACGGAGAGCAGGTCGAGTTTGCTTTCGTCGAGCGAGATGATTTTCTCGACCCAGTGATCGCCCCAGGTCTTTGCGGCGAGCTTCACTTTGTCATCCGGGGTTCCGCCGTTGACTCCGTAGTCGAGATGGCCGTCTTTCACCGACCAGAACATCGTGAGATCGATCTTCGGACCAAATCCGAAGGCAAAGACACCACTTGGCAGGATCGTCATCGTGGCCGTGCCGTCGGCTTTAACGGTCAACGTTCTTTCGCCGTAGTAGTCCTGTCGCCAACTGCCGACGATCAGTTTGCTCAGCCGCGCAGTTTCCGGGTCGACGGGCTCGACCGGCGTTTCCTTAGGTTCCGGAGTCTTGACCGACTTCTCGGAAAGCGACTCGCCGGGATCGTCTGGCAGACCGACGACGGAACCACCGAGCGGAATCGTAATCGTTGAAGAAACCGTGGTTGACGACGTTTCGTTGGGGAGCACGAAGAATGCGGACCCCGCCGTGGCCGCTACGAGGAACCCGCCAAGCAGGAGCAAAGGCGGCACTCGCTTTGTTCCTTCGTCGGGTCGAGATTCGTCGAAATCGTCGCTCATGATTGTGCCTGGGAGAGGTTTCCAGCGGAATCAGTGGTCAGACCTGGTGCAGAGCCGGCGCCCGCTGACTCGGAATACCCGGTCGACCGGTCTTTGGTTTCAGCCGGATGCCAGCTTCGGCAGCCGCGTGCATCGACTGAGTTCGGTTCGTACGATAACGACGAGTCGCAGTTGCGTGTGAGTATTCTCCGCCCGCCGCCACACGATTCGACAGAAGCCGTTCGGCCGCGACGTTGGCTCGGCATTTTTTCAACACACCGCGAGTTCATCCGTGAGCGTAACCGTCATCGCCGGCATCCTGATCGCGATCTGCGGGATGTACCTCTCGCTCGCCGAGCGTTCGCCCACGGAAATTTCTGAGGCCGCGAAAGAGACACCCGACAAATCGTCTCCGGCTGGATTCGCCGTTCCGCGTTCGACCATCTACCCGGCAGTCACTTTCGTTGGGCTGGCGATGCTGGGAATTTCTCAAGCCTCTGTTCCGGAATCGTTAACACGATCGGTTCTTGCCGACGGGATGCGCGGCACCGTGTTTTACCTGGGAGCGTCCCTCGCGCTGGCGGGTGCTGTCGGAGTCGTTTTTTCATCGACCGCTCGATCGGTTGTTCTGTCCGCTGCCATTCTTGGAACAGGCGGTGCGACGGTGCTGGGTGTTTCTGGAAACGTCATCGTCGGAGGAATTCTTCTGGTCGGTGCGGCACTTTGCGGCTGGTGGCTTCACACAAGTTCCCGACACCGGACCGAGCCCACCGATCACTCACCGGACAAGCAAACTGAACAATACTCAGTCATCGAGCGAGCCCTGACCCAGGACTCTCAACCGGTCGCCGAACCGTTGCTGACGAGCGTTGCGGTCGTGCTGTTCTGTTGGGTTCTGACGTCGACGCTCCAGTCAGCAGTCCAGGAAGGTGCTGGATCGACCGGAACGATGAGCGGTTCCTCACGAGCGCTGCCACGCCCGGCCTTCACCGCGACAGAAGACTCAAACCGCCAGCCGAAAACTGACGATTCTGCGACGTCGAAATCGGCCCCGTCGCCGCGAGAGAATGCATTGTTCTGGTGTGCCGCCGGTCTGCTTGCAGCGACAGTCGGCCTGGGGTATTCACGAATCGAGCGGGAGAAACCTGCCAGTTGATTGGGACCGAATCTCGAGCATTGTGTAGGGTGCTGACAAGCGCAGCGCCGGCACACCATTCGAAAACCCCGAAATAAAAAGGTGTG
>JBLFXD010000269.1:0-8196 GCA_047611045.1 Planctomycetaceae bacterium
ACGAGCTGTCGCCAGAACAGTCAGCCGGAATTTCAGTGGCTGATCTGGACAACGATGGATTTGTAGACGTTATCACCTGGTACCGCGACATGGTGAAGCTTCAAAGAGGCGGACCTCAACGAGAATTCAGGTCTTTCAATGCACCACTTGAGTTACCGACCACGGTCAAGCATTGCACTACGGCAGACATTGATTCCGACGGAGACATCGACCTCATCGTTACCAGCGCAGGCTCCGTTGAAATTTTGATCAACGAAGGCGGCAACGCCAACAACTGGATCGATATTCCGATCCGGGCAGAAACTGCGCAGCAGGCTCAGAAGCCGAACGAGCGGGTTAACATTCACGGGGTCGGCAGTCTGCTCGAACTTCGATCGGGCACGGCCTACCAGCCGCAGGTTGTCACTGGGCGATCGACTCACTTCGGACTCGGCAAGCAGAAACAGGTTGACTCGGCGCGAGTTCTCTGGACGAACGGGGTTCCTGAGCACATCGTCAACCCGCAACACGGCCAACCAATCTGCCTGCAGCAGCAACTGAAGGGTTCGTGCCCGTTTCTCTACACGTGGGACGGCGAGAAGTTCGCCTTCTACACCGATTGTTTGTGGGCCGCTCCGATCGGGTTGCAGCTGGCTGAAGGAGTTCTCGCGCCGCCGCGAGAATGGGAGTACCTCAAGATTGACGGCGACCGACTGAAAGCCAAAGACGGTGAGTACGTTCTGAAGTTGACAGAAGAACTCTGGGAAATCGGATACTTCGACTCGGTCAGACTTCTGGCGATCGACCATCCGGCAGACGTCGATATTTACTCGAACGAGAAAGTCGGCCCGCCGTCGATTTCACAGTTCAAAGTCCACACCGTTCAGAACCCGAGGACTCCCATCGCCGCCGTCGATCAAAAGGGCCGCGATGTTCTGCCAAAGGTCAAAGCCCGCGACGAAGACTTTCTGCAGTGCTTCGATCGTCGCGTCAAACAGGGGCTGACCGAACCTCACTTCCTGGAGCTGGACCTCGGGCAGCTCGACAACCCGCAGGACATCACACTGTTTCTGACCGGCTGGATTCGCCCGACCGATACCTCGCTGAACGTTGCGATCTCACAACGGCCGGATTTGGAGTCAACGCAGCCGCCGTCAGTCCACGTTCCGAATTCGATCGGCGAATGGATCAAAGTCCAGCCTTACATGGGCTTTCCGGGCGGCAAGACCAAGACGATCGCGATCGACCTGTCAGACGTCTTTCCGACAGACGACTACCGAGTGCGCATCGCAACGACCATGGAGATCTACTGGGACCACGCATTCTTCACCGTCGACGAAGAGCCTGTCGAGGTTCGCACGACCGAGCAACCACTGCTCGCCGCCGATCTGCACTACCGAGGCTTCTCGAAAAAGGTGCCGCATCCCGGACTCGGCCCCGGAAGTTATGACTACAGTCAGCTCGACGCTCATCAGCAGTGGCCACCGATGGAAGGCCGGCTGACAACATACGGCGACGTCACCGAGCTGCTCAGCAAGACGGACAATCGTCAGGCGTTGCTCGGCGCGGGCGACGAAATGGAAGTCCGCTTCAAGGCGGCGGCAACCGAACTCCCCGTCGGCTGGAAGCGAGACTTCATCCTGCACAACGTCGGCTGGGACAAAGACGCCGACCTCAACACTGTCTTCGGCCAGACCGTTGGCCCGCTCCCCTTTGCCGGCATGGTCGGCTACCCCGATCCCAACGGCCCGACCGAGCAGAAACCCTTCGCCGCGCAGACCCGGCAACAACCACGAGCAAAGTTCTGGCGAGCATTTTCGAAACCGGCACTGACCCCGTGAATCATCAGGTAGGGCCGGTCCCTACCGGCCGGTGGGAACCGACCCGACGACCTACGCCACAATATCACTGTCGGCAACAATCTAATCCGGAAACACCATCACATGAACGTTCAACGAAGCACTGTCCTCAACGCAGCAATTACTCTCGCAGTTCTTGCTGCGTTTTCACTGCCCCGGCTCTACGCGGGGAGTGGCTCTCCGAATGTCGTCGTCATTCTGGCCGATGATATGGGTTATGGAGACGTTCAGGCTCTGAATCCTGAGTCGCAGATCGCGACTCCAAATCTCAATGCTCTGGCGGCTTCGGGGATGACTTTTACCGATGCTCACACTCCGTCGGCTGTTTGTACTCCGACACGTTATGGGCTGCTCACTGGGCGGTACTGCTGGAGAAGTCGGCTAAAGCGAGGCGTTCAGGATGGGTACGGACCGCCGCTGATTAAGAAAGACCGACCAACCATTGCGTCATTCCTGAAGACTCACAGTTATCAGACGGGGATCGTTGGAAAGTGGCACCTGGGTCTCGGCTTTCAACGAGTCGATAACAAGACGATCGACTTCCAGAAACCGCTGGACCATGGCCCGAACGATCTCGGATTCGGATGGTCGAAAATTATCCCCGCTTCGCTGGACTTTCCGCCGTACGTCTACATTCAGAATCACCGTGTCACCGGCCTGCCGGATCGAACTCAGGAGAAACAGGGCTTTCCGCAGTTTCTTCGCCAGGGAGAACTTGGTTCCGACTTCGACATGGAAGGCTGCCTGGATCACCTGGCAGAAACGGCAGCCGGGTTCATTTCCGAAGCCTCGAAGAAGGACGACGCTCCGTTCTTTCTGTATTTTCCATTGACCGCGCCGCACAAGCCGGTCTGGCCGGCGAAGCGTTTTCAGGGCACAACAAAGCTTGGCTCGTACGGCGACTTCGTCGCTCAAGTCGACTGGACGGTCGGCAGCGTTCTGAAAGCAATCGATGATGCCGGCGTTCGAGAAAACACCATCGTCATTTACACCAGCGACAACGGCTCGTTCATGCACCGCCTCGACGACTCCGACGCGAAGGGCCACGTGGTCGACGACACCGTCCAGGGTTTCCGCTCAGACCGGCACAAAGCCAACGGCCCTCTACGAGGCACCAAAGCCGACATCTGGGAAGCCGGCCACCGAGTCCCGTTCTTCGTCCGCTGGCCAGGCGAAGTCAAGAAGAGCAGTCGCTCCACCACGACAATCTGCCTGACCGACGTCTTTGCAACGCTGACCGATATCCTTGCAAAACCCAAACCAGCAGACGCCGCTCCCGACAGCTTCAGCTTCCTGCCTGACCTCAAAGGTCAACAGCGAGATACCCAACGCCCGGTCGTCATCCACCATTCCAGCGGCGGCATGTTTTCCGGCCGAGTGGGAGACTGGAAACTGGTTCTGGGCAACGGCTCCGGAGGCCGTCAGCAGCCCAAAGGAAAACCCTTCCAAAGACCTTACGAGTTGTTCAACCTCGTTGATGACCTTGCCGAATCCAAGAACGTCATCGCGGACCATCCCGACATCGCTCAGAACCTGGAAGCCGCCGTCGAACGAGTTCGGCAGAATGAGGCGTCCGACTGACTTGGCTGCCACCGGGACACCACGCCATTTCTTCGCGGCCTTTGCGATCTTCTGTTCAAAGACTGATGGAACAGAAGATCGCGAAGAAATGGACAAAACTAAGAAAACGTTTAAGAACAAATTACCAGCACGACGCGCAAGCGAGTGAATTCCGAGTCCGTATTCACTCGCTTGCGCGTCGTGCTGGTATCCGAGTAACCGGTAACTTGTTCTCACGCGTTTTCTAAGTCCGGAATCACTTTGATTGAACGTCTCTCTTCTTCGCCGGTTTCTTTTTGGCTGCCCCGGGACGGTCGACTTTCTTTTTCGCCGCCTTCTTCACACTCGTTTTTATCGCCGCTTTCTTTCGAACGGCTTTTTTCCTGGCGACAGGTTTCTTTGCCACTTTCTTCTTTTTGACGGGCTTCTTCTTCACGGCCTTCTTAGCGGCTGACTTCTTTGCCACTTTCTTCGACGAATCCTTCTTCGCGGCCGATTTCCCGCTTGTCGCTTTCTTCGAAGTGGATTTTCTCACCGTCGCTTTCTTCTTCGACGTTCGTTTGCGTTTCTTTGCAGCGGCTGGTGTCGACGCAGTCTCTGCCGAAACATCCAGATCGATACCGAACATCGCTCCCAGGTCTTCGCCGGCCAGCGCCGTTGATGGTTCGCCGAATGCCGTCGACAGATTTCCTTCGGACACGGCTTCGCTGACGAGTTCTGTGTGATCAACGTCGCGCAGCAGGAACAGCAGTTCCGGGTGAGCATCTAGAGAAGCGCCGACGCCGTACAGCACCGCCGCGAGATGCTTGCAGAGGCCCGCCCAGTCAGGGCAACTGCAGTCCATGGAAATTTCTTTGGGCGATGGGAAAAGACCTTTCGAGCGATCGGTCAATCGTTGCATGACGCCGTCAGAAAAACGTCCGCCCAGCAGGTCTAGCAGCGAGTCGATGGATGCCGAACAGTCCTTGCGGAGCTTCTTCCACCTGACAGCCTGTAAACTGTCGATCTGAATTCTGATCGTGTAGACGTCGGAGCCAGCGACGATCGCGTCAACACGACCGGCGGAAATCGCCAGATCAACGACCGAGCCGTTGCGAGCGTACGTGCGGCCTCGCGGCAATCGGTTGGAATAATCGCTGTAACTTTCGAGGTGATCGCACCAGGCCTTACCCCAGAACGTCGTCGCGATCTTTCGCCCTTTGATTTTCACTGGCTGAACGCTGCGGCCCTGCTCGTCCGCTTGCTTCTCCGCTTCCTGGCTGGCCTGAGATTTTCTCACGCCAACCGGCACGTACTCGCGATATTCATAGCCCCACGACATGATCGACTTCCTTGATGATCGTACGAATTAAATTCGTGTGATGTTATTTCTGGATGCGTCGCAGATTGGACAGCGTCACTTGATGTCCCCTCTCCCGCGGCTGAGACCGCGACCTCTCCCGCAAGCGGGAGAGGCGATTATTTGCATGAGCCGCCGCTGGCAGACTACGAATCCTCGCTCGCTGCGCGCGACAGATCAATCGAGACAAAGTCGAGCAATTCGGTGTCGCTCATTTCGGTCAGCATCGTCTCTGCACCCCCGCTCAAAATTTCGTCAGCGAGCTCCTGTTTGTCACGGATCATCTGGTCGATGCGTTCTTCCACCGTCCCTCGACAGACGAACTTGTGAACCAGCACGTTCTTTTTCTGGCCAATTCGGAACGCCCGATCGGTTGCCTGATTCTCGACGGCCGGATTCCACCAGCGATCAAAATGCACGACGTGCGAAGCAGCCGTCAGGTTGAGCCCCGTACCACCGGCTTTGACCGAGACGACGAAGAACGGCGGTCCGTCATCGGCCTGGAAATCGGCCACCAGTTGCTTGCGTTTTTTGACCGCAACTCCACCGTGCAAAACCAGCCCCGCTCGGCCGAAGACACCGGCCAGGAAGTCTGCCAGCGGCTCTGTCAGCGACTGAAACTGCGTGAAGACAAGCACGCGCTCCTGACGTTCGGCAATCGGCTGGCAGATTTGCTGCAGCCGCTGAAACTTTCCGCTGTCCTTCAGTTCGTAGTCGTCCTGGCGAAGAAACTGCGACGCGTGGTTGCAGATCTGCTTGAGCTGCATCAGCGTCGTGAGAACCAGCCCGCGACGTTCCATTCCGTCTTTCGACTCAAGCTGCTTTTCCAGATCCTTCAGCGTCTTTTCGTAAAGCGTGACCTGCTTCTTCGAGAGTCCACATTCAGCTCGCATCTCGGTCTTCTCAGGCAAGTCCGGAACAATTCCCGGATCCGTCTTCATCCTTCGCAGCAGGTACGGCCGGACCAGCTTTCGCAACCCGCCGTACGCCTGAGTGTCCTGTCGCTTATTCAGTTCTTTGACAAACTTCTTGAACTGTGTCGCGTTGCCCAGCAAACCGGGGCAGCAGAAATCGAACAACGACCACAACTCGCCGAGATGGTTTTCGACGGGCGTGCCCGACAGCGCGATGCGACCTGTCGATTTCAGTTTGCGGATCGACTTTGCCTGAGCCGACGATGCGTTCTTGATCGCCTGGGCTTCGTCCAGCACGATCAGTTTCCAGTCAAGCGTCGACAGCCAGTCCAGCCGCCGAGCAAGTCCGTACGTCGTGACGACGACGTCGCATCCCGCCAGCTCTTTGCTCGGCGATTTCTCGATCTGCTTCAACGTGTCGGCATCACATTCCGACCGGTGCGCGTACAGAACTCGCAGCGTGGGAGAGAAGCGTTCGAACTCGCTCTTCCAGTTGCCAACCAGCGACGCAGGCACGATCAGCAGACTCGTCCGTCCATCTGCCTGGGACCGGTCGGCGTGGCACTGTCGAGGCTCTTCGCGCTTCAACGTCAGCAGCAGATCGATAATCTGAATCGTTTTGCCAAGTCCCATGTCGTCGGCCAGGCACGCTCCTAGACCAAGCCGAGTCATGAACCACAACCAGCGGACTCCGTCGACCTGATAAGGTCGCAACGTGGCGTTGAGATCGCGACCGGGTTCGCAGCCAACGACTCCCGACGGATCGCGCAGCTGCTGCAGAGTGTCGTTCAGCCAGTCGCCGGCGGTGACTCGCGTCCAGCCAGCCGTTGTGTCATCAGCTTCGTCCTTACCAAGACGCACGCCGGCCAGCATCCGCATTCCCTGAATAAAATCGACGCCGTCCGCAAACTGCTGCTCGACCTGGCTCCAGTGTTCCAAAGCCTCCTGCAGTTTTTCCTGATCGACCTCGACCCACTTGCCGCGCAGCCAGGACAGGCCGTCCGTCGCCTGCAGAATCTGCTGTCGCTCTTCGTTCGTCAGCGGTTCACCATCGAGTGCCAGTTCGCTCGTAAAGTCCAGCAGGCTGTTCATGCCGACCTGACTCGCCTGCTTCTGGCCGATTCGCACCTGCACTTCGGGCCGCGTTGACTGCCGGGCTTTCCACCAGTCGGGCACGCGCACGACCAGACCGGCCTCTTCCATTGGCGGCACGCTGGTCAGGAAGCGGTGAGCCTGGCTGATCGTCAGAGCCTGCGGCTGAAACAACTGACGAGAGTCCAGCAGTTCGCGAACCAGCTCACTCTTCGCAGCGGCTTTCTGCACCGGCTCCAGCAGTGCCGCCAGCTTTGCCTGATTCTTTTCACCGACGTACTGCTTCAGAGCCTCAGCCAGCGGAAGATGCTGCAGCTTCGCTTTGGCCGACATCCGATGCGTGTACGTCGCCAGGAACGCGAACGGTCGATCGGGATCACGCTTGTTCTCGGCAAGGTGAAACGTCACTCGACCTAGCAGATTCCACAGCGGATTCAGGCTTCGCAGATAGGCAGCCGGACCTTCGCTGAAAGCCGCTGCCTGTTCGAGCACGATCGCCTGCAGGTCGCTCCACAAACCTCGCAGAACATCCGGAGTCAGGTACTCCAGCCCGCGCATGGGCGGAGCGTTTTCGATCAGACCGATCAGTGTCAGTTCATGCGGAACCTTGACGGCGCCTGCCGTTCGAGCCTTGCTGGAAGAAACCGCCCGCCGCAGTTCTTCTTCGCCCAGTCCGCACAACTCGTGAAAGAACCGCTGAGCGAACTCCCGCCAGTACACAAACTCCGCCGGCAATTCCGACTGCAGACTTCCCGATGCCAGACTCAACAGCCCCGCGGCCGAGGAATCCTCAAACCCCGCCTGCATTTCATCAAGCGAAGCCGCCTGGGACGTTGTATGACGAGTGTCGGAATCGTCAACGGTTTCGACACTCAGTTTTCCGGCCGGAGTGATCACAGAACGAATGGTCATGCGCGGAGATTACCGATTCCAAAACAACCAGCAATCGAGTCGTGACCCGTGAGGTCTCGGCAGCACGAGGCATCAAACTGACGGGGCATTCCCAACATTCGTCATTCACTTATCAAGCATTGATTGCAGAATCGGAATTCGGCGAGTGCCTTCCGCGACGGTGGCTTCGTCCTGGCCATCTTCCACAACCTGCGACCAGAGACGGATCGCGGCGTTGATCATGCTGGCTTTCTGCTTTTGATACTGCTTCGGCAGCGGGCCTGTTGCGTAGGCATCGACGCCTCGTGCCTGGGCAATCAGAAAGCGGCGTTGCTCGGCGATGTCTTCGGCTTCCCAGGGGCGATCATCGGCTGAGTCGTATTCCTGAAGAATCTTCAGAGCCTGTTGTGCTTCAGGCAGGTCGTTCCAGCGAACGTGGAGGCCTTTGAGCTGCATGAGTCCCGCGTAGGGCGACTTGTCCGTCTTGAGTCGTGCCGTGGCCTCAGCCAGCAGGCGTTGAGCCCACTCGGACCGCGACGGAGCGTCAGCAATACTTGAAGCA
>JBLFXD010000270.1:0-8185 GCA_047611045.1 Planctomycetaceae bacterium
GGCTCGTCATCGAGTGACCGCGTCTCTCGCAGCCCAGCGTACGGGCTCAGCAACTGTTTGCGGCTGTGACTCCCTCGCAGAGACAGCTCAAAGCGGCGTCTCCTTGAAAGGCTTCTCGGAATAACTCGGCCGTACGAGCCGGAATGTTGCAGTCTTCGAATCTCTTGACGACATAACGCAAAGGCAATGCTTCACGGACACAGAACCGGAAGAGTTCCAGTCTGGCACTGTCGACATCGTTCCAGTCCGCAGCGTCGATAAACTGCTCAATGGATCGCGTTACGATCGGCTCATGCCTAACGGGAACGTTGAAACCGGCTGTGTTTAACGGAGACATGCTGGTCGCCAGTTGCGTGAAGATTGCTGGACAGTCCTTAAGCAGAGCATCCAGAGCAGCGAGGGTTTCATCAGGGCGGATCTTCCATGAACTCGCAAAGTCCAACAGTCGCCACCTGACGTCCGGGACAAGCCTGAGTACGTCGTCTCGAATCAAATTCAGAGTCTCGGGAGGAACAAACTCAGGAGCTTTGAGTAACTCTTTCCGAAGGTCCAGTAGCTCTTCGACTTGATCAAACATGCTGGCGTGCCGCAGCTGCAATTCTTCGAACTGATCGATCTCGTCGGCAAGTTTCGTAAACAGATCCTCAAGCACATCTTCAGCCCAGACAACAATCTGCAACGCCGAAACCAGGAGCTTGACCCACGGGAGGGAATCGTCGGGCAGGAACCTGTCTCGAAGTAACTTCAGATCGTTTCTAATGACCTTCCAATTTCGAATCTGAGCGGAATGTTTCCATCGAATCAGCAAGAGAGGAACCAGGCGTTCGAGTTGCGAATCAAATCTGGCCAGTTCGATGATGTCTTCTCGCAGAGTCTCGCTGGCGTTCCTGGACGCTTCCGCTAACAGGAATTGCCAGGGACGCCCTTGCGGCCCACGTTTCCTGATAATTCCAACCAGCCACTCAACGAGATCTATGCTTGTGTCTGACGGTATGAGTTTCCTGATCCAGTACAGGCGAGCAATGACGTCTTCATCCTCAGGCATCCGCAAGTGAAGGTCTTCCAGACGACTGCGAGCTGCAGTGACGTCACCGCCACGGGCCAGTTCCCATGCCTCTGAGATCGGATCGTCGTGTTTGCTATGCGGAGCCCGTGAATGCTCATTGGCCGGCGAGTCGGTAGTTGCGTCCAACTGGTCGGCGAGTTCAACGTCTTCCGCCTCCGAACGCGGCTCTGCCAGCCCGACCTGATCCTGATCCGAATCAGGCTCTGCCGGCGTGACCCAGTCACTCGCTGAATCACGGTGCTTTTCTTTGAACTCGGCAAAGGCACGCACAGTGTCCTCGGCTTCTCGGATTTTCTGAAATTCGTCGGGCGAATGCTCGGGCTTGAACTTGCGAATCAGACGTGTGTAAGCGCCACGGACGGACGTGACGTCGGCACTACGATCAACTCCCAATAGTTGATAAGGATCGTCAGGCCAGTCACCCAGACGCTCCGGAAGGTGATCTGTCATTCGGACTCCTCATGTGCGGCGTCCGGGTGCTTCGAATTGGAGTTGGGTGCCATGCTCTCATCAGCGGCCTTGAGTGCATTGACCTCTTCGGCTGCAGGGGTGTCAGGACTTCCAACCGGCTGAGCAAGAATACGACCGAGCGACTCCAGCATTGCCTCATCCTGAGGTGAACGATCGATTTCAAAGGACTTGATTTCCTGATGCGTAGGTGACGACCAATTGCGTTCAGGAACTGGCCGAGAGTTCCTGAACGTATTGACGATAGAGGCGAAAGCGACAACGAAGACGCCGATTAATATCAGAGCGGGTGCGGACGTAAGACACCGCAACAAAGTCACGTCATCATTCAGCCAATTCATCGCCCTCGAAAGACTTCGTGCACGTTTCTTTCCGCCGGGTGACCATGTCAGATGCTGCATCAATGCCTCATCCAACGAGGCTATTTGCGGCTGTGAAATTCGGAGCAGTTTCACTACTCCCCGCCACTCCGGCGCATCAGCAAACGCTCCGCCTTCCGTCCTCGTGAAGATCTCCCTTAACCGTTCCCGTCGGACTCGTGATTGTTTCGGCAAAGGTAACACAAAAAGCTCAATCGCCAGTTCCGCGAGATGGGCAACGTCGCCTTCCAGTTCAACGAGTGCGGCGGTGTCAACCTGTAGTCCACGTTCCAACAGACCGAGGCGATCTGCCAGAGTCGAATTCTCAACGCAGCGTTTGCGGAGCTCTTCAAAGAGGAACTGTCGGCTCTCCAGATCATGTCGAAAAAAGTTCTGGGCGAATTGCTCAATGTCCCTCTTCAGCTGCGCATTGAGAGCCTGGTTGATCGAACTTTCACGACCTTCATGGCCGGCGAGTAGACTGCCGGCGAGCTCCAGATCCCCATCGATCGCGAAGTTGGAGTTTTCGGCACACTCCAACGCGGCAATCTGCAGTTGACCATGCGATGCTTCCTCTGCTGCTTCGAGCGTTTCTGCGAGCCAGCGGAGCAGCGGACCTGGTGCCAGGAAATCGGAGTCGAGTGATGGCTTCAGTTCAGGCATCGCTATCGCCTTCACCGCTATCGGAATCAGAATCCGAGTCGAGCGCTGATAGAAACAATCGTAGTGCTTCGCGGTGTCTTTCGATCAGGGCTTCATCCTGTTGATCGAGTGCTTCTTCAAACCCGCTTAACATTGATTCCAGACGGTTGCGATTCGTCAGCGGAAGTTCACGGAAAAGTCGCTCGCCCCAGCGAAGCAGAAACCGGTTTTCTGACTCTTCACGCGGATGAGTTTTCAGCGAGCCCATGTCGCGAATCGCTTGTCCGATTTCGCGATTCGAGAGCCCCTCTGCGTAGCGTGTCACCACGTGTGTGACTTTTCGTTGGGTCTCGACGACAGTGGCTTCGATTTCCAATACGCCATTCAGATCGTAGGTGAATCGGATGTCGACTTCCTGACCTGCCGGGCCGGGTGGGATTTCTTTAACGACGAACTCACCGATCAACAGGTTGTCCTTTACGGTCCGACTCTCTCCCTGAAACACTTTGACGCGAAGTTGAGTCTGATTAGGTTCGACCGTTCCATATCGGTGATGCTGACTGACTGGGATCGTCGTGTTTCGATTGATGATGGGTGAAAAGTAGCCATCGCGGATATCGCCAGCGAGATGCTTAATCGTCTCGATGCCCAGCGTGAAAGGCGAAACGTCGGTCACCACCAAATCTTCGAGGCTGCTGTCCTTAGCAATCAACGCCGCCTGGACTGCGGCTCCCATCGCGACAACTTCGTCTGGATTGATCGAGCACTTCGGTTCCCCCCGAATAGATTGCCGACGCGTTCAACGACGCCGGGCATTCGAGTCGCACCTCCAACCAGCACGGCTTCGTCGATGTCGGCTCGTTTAAGGCTCGCGTCGCCGAGCGCCCGCCGAACCGGAGCGTCGACACGGTCGATGATCGAATTGGTCCACTCTTTGAACTCTGCTCGGGTGATCGATTCCGTTCGACACTCTTCCGCGATCTCGCCATTCTTGTCCGGAATTCGGACCGTCGCCGAGTTGCTCCGAGTCAACTCTCGTTTGGCGGTTTCACATTCCTTCCTCAATCGTGATACGAGTAGTGGTTTGGCGATCTCGGCTCGCTCGAAAACCTCGCCGACTCTTTCGAGGATGCGGGCAGTCAGTGTGTCCGTAAAATCCTCGCCGCCCAGAAACGTTTCTCCCGACGATGCTCTGATTTCGAGCGTTCCGTCAAACACATCGACGATCGACACGTCAAATGTTCCGCCGCCCAGATCGAAGACGAGGCAGATCCGATCTTCGCCCGCATCCTGAACACCGTAGGCGATGGCGGCAGCGGTCGGTTCGTTGAGAATTCGTTCGACTTTGAAGCCGGCAATCTCGCCTGCCTTGATCGTGGCGGTGCGCTGATGCTCATTGAAATAAGCCGGCACGGTGATCACGGCTCGAGTAACCGGCTCTCCGGCAAACGCTTCCGCATCCTGACGCAACGACTTGAGCACCAGACTCGAAAGTTCAACGGCAGAAAACCGGCGGCCGTCCAGTTCGGTCGCCCAGTCATCGCCCATGTACCGCTTGAACATGGACGAGCATCGCTCCGGAGCTGTCACGCGAAGTTCGCGAGCCGCCCGTCCAACCAGAACCTGGCCATCCCGATCAATTCCCACGACCGAAGGAGTCAACGTATCGCCCAGCGCATTGTGAATCAGCCGCGGCCCTTCCGGAGTCATACACGCCGCGAGTGAATTGGTTGTGCCCAGATCAATTCCAACAATCATCGTCGCGCCCTGACTCAGAAAGACTGTATCAACGTCGTACGCAAACACTCACCTCTATCGTAGTTTGAACGAGAATCGGTGTGACACGCAACGGACAGACACCGGCCAAAGTTTGGCAGGAAATGATTCCGGTGGTATGGTGGCTGGATGAACGATGCAGGGTTCGGTTCACCTCACTCGGGACGGTTTGCGACGACGCGATGGACGATGGTCCAGGCGGTCGGTGTCAATGCGCCGGAGTCGAAAGACGCGCTGGCTGAACTTTGCTCGACGTACTGGTACCCGCTTTACGCCTACCTGAGACGGCGCGGGCATCAGGCGGTGGACGCTCAGGATTTGACTCAGGCGTTTGTGGCGTCGCTGCTTGAACGCAGCGCAGTCGGGCGTGCTGATCCTGAGAAAGGACGCTTCAGGTCGTTCCTGCTGGGCAGCCTCAACAAGTTTGTCTCGGACGAGAAGCGGCGACAGCGTGCGCAGAAACGTGGCGGTGATCGCGAGATTCTTTCCATCAACGTTGATGCCGCTGAAGATCGCTACCGCCTGGAACCGGTCGACAAAGTCACGCCGGAAGACATCTTCGAACGCCGCTGGGCACTGACCGTTCTCGATGCGGCCGTCAGCCGGCTGCAGGCTCAGTACGAACGCTCCGGGAAACGGGAATTGTTCGAAGCGTTGCGCGGCCATCTTGGCGCTGACAAATCAACGATCCCGAATCGCGAAGTGGCCGAGGCCCTCGGGATGCAGGAAGGAGCCGTCAAAGTCGCGGCTCACCGGTTGCGACAGCAGTATCGCGAGGCTCTACGGACAGAAATTTCACACACGGTGACCAGCAGCGAGGAGCTTGACGACGAATTGCGGCGGCTCTTTGAGACACTTTCCGGCGGTTGATCGATAGAATTTCTCAAACGATTCCAGAATTCCTGTAACCATCCTGCCGAAATTCCTGAGTACCCGATATCAAGGGCCCATCGATCCTGTTTCGGGGCAGTTCACGTGATCTTCAGCCGTTGGCTGGCTGCGGGAAAAACTAATGACTGATCAGGAAACCTGCCCGAAATGCGGCGAACTACTCCCGCCGGATGTGACGCCGGGGCACTGTCCGAAATGCCTGATGCAGGTGGCGTTTGAAAGTGAGGCTCAGCCGCTGAGCGGGCCAGCGACCGCCTCGTCAGGGCAGGGGAGTCAGACGTGGAACCTCGACCAACTGGCGTCGCTGTTTCCAGAACTGGAGATCATCGACAAGGTCGGCACCGGCGGCATGGGTGTTGTCTATAAGGCAAAGCAAACGCAACTCGACCGACTTGTTGCCGTGAAGCTGGTGCGGCCGGACCTGTGTGATGATCCTTCCTTCGCCGAGCGGTTTACTCGCGAGGCTCGAGCGATGGCACGACTCAGCCATCCGGCAATCATCAACGTGTTCGACTTCGGGCAGCGCGAGAACTTTTACTTCTTCATCATGGAATTCGTGGACGGCGCGAATCTGCGACAGCTCGTCCGATCCGGCGAGCTGGATTCCAAATCCGCGCTGGCAGTCGTTCCTCAGATCTGCGACGCGCTGCAGTACGCTCACGACGCCGGCATCGTCCATCGAGACATCAAGCCGGAAAATATCATGCTCGACAAGTCGGGCCGAGTGAAAATCGCCGACTTCGGCCTGGCAAAACTCGTCAAGCCGCAGCCGGACGACTTCACTCTGACCGGCACGAAGCAGGTGGTCGGAACGCCGCACTACATGGCGCCCGAGCAGTTCGAACATCCGACAGAAGTTGACCATCGAGCGGACATCTACTCGGTTGGAGTCGTGATCTACGAAATGCTGACTGGCGAGTTGCCGCTTGGTCGTTTCGCTCTGCCGTCAGAGAAGGTCCAGGTAGACGTGCGGCTGGACGAGATTGTGCTGCGAGCCCTGCAGAAGGAACCCGAACTGCGCTACCAGCAGGTGACGGAAATTAAGACCGGCGTCGAGTATGTTGCTGCCACGCCAACCGGACAGCCTTCTCAGGAATCAGCGTTCCCGTCGGGCGATTTCAAATCCGTCGACAATGAAGCCGGAGACTTGCTGAGACGCCCCGCTTACGGCCTGATCGCTTCTTCGATTATCGACGCGTGCGCACTTGCGGTTTGCCTGCTGATGTCGATGTTTGTGCCTGTTCCGGAAGCAGCGCTGGCGATGGCGTTTCCGCATGTCGTCTGCTTTGCCGTCTATATCGGTGCCAGAGAAATTCAACGACGAGGATCGTATCGATGGGCGATTGCGGCATCCGTGCTGGCGATGATTCCGCTTCACTGGGGTGCGTTGCTCGGAATCCCGTTCGGCTGTTGGTCGTTGATGATACTTCTCAAACAGCAAACGAAGTCTGAATTCAGCAACGCAGAAGATTTCGCGCCGGAGATTCAGGTTGCTCGCGACTTTACCATTTCCGCAACCAGAACTGCCGGAAAGAAACTGAAAGAACTTCCGTGGACGTCGGTCTTCAGCCGGACGGTGATGGGGGCGACTCGGCAGTTTGGAAGGTTAACGAGCACCGGCATTCGGCTGATGATCTGGACTCTGATCTGCGTGCTGACGTTTATCGGCAGCGTGGTGGTCGTGACTCAGCATGCCTCGTGGACGTTCGATGTGGTTGACCGGACGGCACAAGGGCTTAAAGGAGATTCCGGGCAGATTGATCTTCTGGCAACGGGATCGCAAAGTCACACGGGAGTGGCGTTCGATCTTCGAGGGGCGATTCGCGATAAGATTTCGATCAGCTTGCGGCCCAAGCTGCCACAAGGTCGAAAGGGCCCCGGGCATGTTCTGTCGATCTCAATTCCTGAAATGGAGTATCGAACGTCAAGAGAATCTATGCAGATCAGCCGACCGTTTGACGCGGATACGATTCTCGACTGGATCGAGTCAGCAGGTGTCGACACAACCGACTCGAACGTGGCTGTGGAATCTGAGGTGCTTAACAGTCTGGTCTATGAGGTGGCTAAGGATCAGAAGCTGGGCGTTCGATCAAGCCGCTCGCTGGCAAATCTTCTCCGCAGAAATGTCGACGTTTTTGACACGACAAGAATGTCATCGCGTTACGGACTGATCATCCGCGAGACGCCCGAAGTCGTTCCGATGGCCGTGGCTTGTGCCTTGAACGCGATTCTGTGGCTGAGCGGACTGGCGATCATTCTTGTCAACGTGTTTCGCCGCAGAGACTCAGACTCCGAAGCCCGCCCGAAATCACGGCTGATGGTTTTCGTGACGGCGGTGACAATCCTGAGCCTATGGACGTTGGTCGGATTCCTTGCTCGACCATTGGCAGCGACACTGGTCCCGCGAGCGTTGTCAGAAGAGTTCCCTTCGCAGTTCGAGCCACACGATCCCTCCGCAGCCTTCATCGCGGACCTCGGCCTGTGCGTCGCATGGACGATCGGCATGCTGATCGTCACGTTGCCCGCCTGGGTCCTCTGGCGAAACCGCAGCCCCCGCGTCCTCGAAGCTCAAAGCAACCCGGACGAGCCGACAACCGCTGTCGAAAGTCCCAACCCAGCTGCGCCAAACCAAACACTCACGTCCGAGTCGCCGGACGAGGATCGCGACTCAGAATGACCTGACGCGGTCGTGTCGTTAGCGTAGCGGTTTTGATTTCCTAACCAGAAACGTCATGGCTTCCTGCATGAAGTCCGGTAACCCGGCGCGTCAGTTTTGAAGTTGCGCCCTTCCGCCGCGAAGCGGCGACAGCACATAGCCGTGGGTGTAAACCCACGGAAAGGAATCGAAACGAATATGTGAGCCGCGAAGCGGCGGCAGCAGAGATCTGCGCTAGCCCATGACTGGTGGACACCGGAAATATGATTTAGACGGCGAGTTTAGTTTGGTGTTCTTCTTCGAATTCGTCAGGTGTTCGGTAGCCGA